>NZ_JBFUJT010000004.1:0-230382 GCF_056401235.1 Polaromonas sp. P4_F9
GGCGGGGTGCCGGGGGGTTTTGATTCGATCTGCATGTGGGTGGTTGGATTTGTGGCTGGTGTGAGATATGTGGGTGCTGAGAGTAGAGCCCTCACCCCAACACTCTCCCAGAGGGCGCGGGGGGCAAGATAATCCAGAGAGAGAGAGAGAGAGAGAGAGAGAGAGAGAGAGAGACAGGCCAGAATTTTTTTACTCCCTCTCCCTCTGGGAGAGGGTTGGGGTGAGGGCCGGCGGGAAGGTATGCAAGGACTCATGCCAGTCAGGTGGCTTTGCGCAAGGTTTCGACCACCGGGGTGTTCAGCACCGAACGCAGTCCCCACCACCCCGCTGCAAGCGCCAGGGCCGCGCCGGCCAGGCTGCCGAAGACAGGCACCGTCCAGGAGCCGGTCCAGCTGAAATCGAATACAAAACGCGCCAGCCCCCAGCCCACTGCCAGCGCGACCAGCGAAGCCAGGAAGCCGGCGAGCAGGCCGACGCCCGCCAGCTCGGCGCGCTGCACCTGCCGCAGCAGCGAGGCGCGCGCGCCCACCGCGCGCATGATGGCGAACTCGCGGGCGCGCTCTTCACGCGTGGCCGTGATGGCCGCAAACAGCACCACCACGCCGGCCGCCAGCGTAAAGCCGAACAGGAATTCCACGGCGCGTATCACCTGGTCGAGCACACGCTGCACCTGGGCCAGCGTGCTGCTCATGTCGACATTGGTGATATTGGGAAACGCCTTGACGAGGGTGTTGTCAAAACTCTGGGGACGGGGCTGGCCGCTCACCGCAAGGACCGGCTCGGGCGCGCGGAAGGCGCTGATGAAGGACACCGGCACATCGGCCGGCAACTGCGCCACCGGGTACATCACAAAAAAGTTGACCCGCATCGAGCTCCAGTCGACTTTGCGCAGGCTGGTGATCTTCGCCTCGCTGAGCTGGCCGCCAATGTCAAAGCGCAGGGCGTCGCCGAGCTTCAGGCCCAGCGTTTTGGCCAGGCCCTCCTCCACGCTGATGGCGTCTTTTTCGCCCGCCGTCCACCGCCCGCCCGTCAGCTGGTTGTGCGTGGGCATCACGGCGCTGTTGGACAAATTGAACTCGCGGTCGACCAGGCGCCTGGCGCGATCGTCCTCAAAGTCATCGGGCGTCACGGCCTTGCCATTCACCGCCACCAGACGGCCGCGAATCATGGGGTACCAGTCAAACTTTTTGACGCCGCCATCGCGCAGGGCCTGCTGGAAGGCATCGCCCTGCTCGGGCTGCACGTTGATCACAAAGCGGTTGGGCGCATCAGGCGGCGTGGCCTTGCGCCAGCTGCTGATCAGGTCAGTGCGCAGCAGCACCAGCAGCATCAGCGCCAGCAATCCCACGGCCAGCGCGCTGGTCTGCACCACCGCATACACCGGGCGCGCCGACAGCTGCCGGGTGGCCAGCATCAGCCAGCGCGGCGCGGTGGCCTCGTTCACGCTGACGCGCAGCAACTTGATGGCGGCATAGCTGGCCAGCGCAAACACCAGCACAGCCCCCAGAAAGCCGCCAACCGCGATCAGCCCGAGCTTGAGGTCACTGCTGGCCGCCACCAGCAGCGCAGCAAAACCGGCCACGCCCACACCCAGCACGGCCATGGACGCCGGCTTCAGGTTGCCGACATCGCGGCGAATCACGCGCAGCGGCGGCACCTGTGCCAGCTGCAGCACCGGCGGCAAACCAAAAGCGAGCAGCAGCGTGAGGCCCATGCCCATGCCAAAAGCCACGGGCCAGAAGGTCGGCGCGGGCAATGCCGTTTCCACCAGGCCCGCCAGCAGCACCACAAACCCGTAGTGCACCGCAAACCCGATCATCACGCCGAGCGCGCTGGCCGCGAGGCCGGTCAGCGCAAACTCAAAACCATAGGCCAGGGCAATGGTGCGCTGCGACTGGCCCAGCACCCGCAGCATGGCGCAGTCGTCCAGGTGCTTGGCGGCAAAGCCGCGCGCCACGATGGCCACCGCCACGGCGCTCAGCAAGGCCGCCAGCAGCGCGACCAGATTCAGGAATTTCTCGGCACGGTCCAGCGTCTGACGCATCTCGGGGCTGCCGCTTTCCAGCGACTCCAGGCGCACGCCGCGAATGCCGGACTGCTCCGCCGGCTTCTTGATCTCGTCGCTTGCCCATTTCACGTAGGCCTTGACGGCCTTGTCGTCCCCCGCGACAGCGAAGCGGTAATTGGTTCGGCTGGCGGGCTGGATCAGGCCCGTGGCGGCCACGTCGGCCTGGTTGACCATGACGCGCGGCGAAAAGCTGATGAAGCCCGCGCCGCGGTCCGGTTCCTGCACGATGATGCGGGTCAGCTTGAAGCTGGATTCACCCATCAACAGGATTTGGCCCAGTTGCAGGCCCAGCGCGTCGAGCAGCGAGGCATCGGCCCAGGCGGTGCCGGGCGCGGGGATGTCGCGGGTGTCCTGGCCGGCGCCTTCCAGGCTGTCGGAAACTTTCATGGCGCCACGCAAAGGGTAACCCTCCGGCACGCCCTTGAACGCCACCAGCTTGGCCTGACCGCCCTCTTCATCGCGGGCTCGGCCCATGGTGGGAAAGGTCACGGTGGACACGGACTGCAGGCCCAGCGCCCGGGCCTTCGCGATGAACGCGGCGGGAGTCACGCCGTCACTGCGGACCACCGCATCCCCGCCCAGCAGTCTCCCCGCGTCACGCTGCAATCCGCCCTTGAGCCGGTCGGCAAAAAACCCCACTGCGGTCAGCGCAGCCACGGCCAGCGTGACCGCCACAATCAGCAGGCGCAACTCACCGGCCCGCAAATCGCGCAGCAGCGATCTCCAGCCGAGCTTCAGAAACAAAAAGTGCATGCGGCAACCTTACCTCAAAGCGTGCGTCCCCAGCTCAAGGCCGGGCTTTCTCGGCCTCGGTCCGGGATGAGGCGCCGGCCGGCGCATGGGCCTGCGGCAACGCATCGAGCCGCTGCTCCAGCGCACGTAGCACCGGGCCGATGTTGGCGCCCACTCTGATCTGCGGGTTGGAAAATCCGTCCTCTTTGCCCGCGTCGATCTCGCGCTGTTTGATCAACGGGACGGCACGGGCAAAGGCCTGCTCGAATGAATGGGTCTTGCGCAGCTGCTCGTCGAACATCGCCCGGCCAAAAAAAGTGAGTTCGGACAGGCGGCCGCAACCGTACGAGGTGTGGGTGGCATCCGCTGCCGTCATGACCAGCGTGTTGTCATCGGCCAGCACGTCCACCCAGCCGCCGGAGTAGCAGGCCGAGACCGCAATCACCCGGTGGCGGATGCCGGCCTTGTCCAGCGCCTCCCGCAACACGCCGGGGCTCAGGGCTTCGACCTCCAGCGGCCAGTGCGAGGCAGCCAGCTTGAAATCGCGGGCACCATGGGACGTGAGGTAGACGACCAGCACGTCCTTGTCCCGGTCCATGCGCTGCGCCAGCGCTTCAATGGCTCGCTGCAGATTGAGCGGGGTGGCCCAGGGGTGGGTCTCGGCAGTGCTGCCGTGGTTCAACAGGTGAATCACGCGGCCACCGGCGTCAAAGCGCTCGGCCAGGACGCGGCTCACCAGGGTGCTTTCGCGCAGGAAAACGTCTTCAGAGGCATAGGGGGCAAACACCAGCCCGTAGACGTCGGCCACACCGGGGCGTTCAGGCGCAATGGCGGCGAGGGTGCGTTGCCATAAGGCCTGCTGCGCCTCCAGGGTTTGCTGGGTCAGGTGAAGCCTGGGCTTGTCATCTTCCACCGCAGCTTTGCGCGCATAGTCCGGCTCCCACGCACGGGCCTCGAACTGCCACAACGTCAGGCCCGTGGTCGCGATGAGGGCCAGTGCAAACACCGCCGCACGCCAGGTCCGGCCCGCGAAACGCACAATCAGAAAAAAGCTGATGCCCAGCGACCAGGCGGTGAACGCAAGGTAAAACGCCCAATACAGCCAGGGCGCCGAGAACACCCGGCCCTTGACCCAGCCATGGACGATGGCTGCGGTCAGGCCTTCGTACAGCAAGGTGTTGGGGAGGGACGCGATCAGCCACAGCACCACGCAGGTGGCGACACCGGCCAAGCGGGGGCCATCTGCCGCTGCAGCGACGTCCGGCCTGGGCTTCGCCGGAAAGGCCCACCAGGCCAGTCCGATGAAAGCAGCCAGCGTCCACCAGCCCGACAGCCAGGCCTGCACACTGAAGCGGGCAGGCCCGTCGATCTCCATGCGCGGCGCGGCCACCTCCACCAGCAAAACCAGCAGCGTCAACAGGAACGCCTGCCACGGTGCAGGCACATGCCCGGCGACGCGGGGGGAGAGAAAAAAGGCCGCACGCAGACCCTCCTCCAGCCAGCGGCTGACGGGCAGGTAGCCGGATGAATCGGGCCTTGGGCCGCGGGCGGCGGGGGCGTCCGGAATACCCGGCAGCGTGGACTGGATGGGTTGCTCACTCATGGCGGCATCATGCCACGCCACCTTCAGGATTCAGCCACCGGCGTTCGCAGGTTGGGGCCGGCCAGCTCGGGCTGCAGATGCAGCCGCTGGGGCGTGGCATAGCAGACAAAACGCTTGTTGGTCGCACGGCCGATAGCGCACAGGCCGACCGACTGCGCCACCTGGTGCCCCATCTGGGTGATACCACTGCGAGACACCACGATAGGCACGCCCATCTGGGCCGACTTGATGACCATCTCGCTGGTGAGGCGGCCGGTCGTATAAAAAACCAGGCCTTCCAGGCCGAGAGCGGTGGGTGAAGTGCCGGGCGTGGAGTCCCCGTCTTCATCAGCCGGAGCCGCGGAACCGGCTTTGCCGGGCCGCAGGCGCAGCACCCCCTCGGGGGGCAGCGCAGTACGCGAAGCGACAAGCGTGGGGGCTCCATCTTCACCAGCCGGGGCCGCGGAACCGGCTTTGCCGGGCCGCAGGCGCAGCGCCCCCTCGGGGGGCAGCGCATTACGCGCAGCGAAAAGCGTGGGGGCCACATCTTGCATCCACATCCAGCCGGCGATCGTATCGATGGCATTGTGCCGTCCGACATCTTCCACGAACAGCAGCATGGCGGCGCGGTCGTCCGCCACCTGGAACAATGCACAGGCGTGGACTGAACCGGCGGACTTGTAGGTGGTCTCCTTCAGGCGGATGGTGTTGACCAGCTCATAGAGCTGGCCTTGCGTGATGTGCGCGTCCGCGGGCAACTCGATCTGGTCCACCTCGTCCATCAGGCCGCCAAACACACTGCCCTGGCCGCAGCCGGTGGTGACCACGCGCCGGGCGGTTTTTTCCTCGATGTCTTCAATGCCGTGGCGGGTTTTGACGGCTGCGGCGCCCACCTCCCAGTCGACGGTGATGGATTCGACGTCCTGCACCGACTTGACCAGCCGCTGGTTGCGCAGGTAGCCGAGCACCAGCCATTCAGGATGCGCGCCCAGCGTCATGAGCGTGACCAGTTCGCGTTTGTCGACGTACACCGTCAGCGATCGCTCGGCGGGAATGGAGACCTTTTGATGCTCTCCGTATTCATTGACCGCGTCGATCTCGCAGGTCAGCGGCGCCTGGGCAAGCGTCAGGCGGGGCAAAAGCAAATGTGGCTGCGGGTACATGAATGAAGACTACAACAAAAAAGCCGGTCCCTCGCGGGCCGGCTTTTCAAAGGGTATGAGATTTCAGGACTTTTTGGCGGGGTTCACCACCGCATCGGGCTGCTTGGTGCTGGGGGGGCTGGTTGCGGTGGGGGCCGGAGAATGCGCGCCCGAGGCCTCGATGGGCTTGGCCGCTTCTGGCGGCGCATAGCTAAAGGCGCCGGGATCCGCGCAGGCCGGCGCTGCCGCGGGCGGCTTGGTTTCCTTGCCTGCCGCCTTCGCGGATTTGTAATAGCTGGCCGCCACTTTGTCCTGCGCCTTGCACAGCTGGTAGGCCTCGACCTTGCCCGTCCACGCGGTCTTGGCAGCAGCCTCGGCGGCTTTGGCCTTGGCCTCGTCGTTCAGGGGCGGCAGCTTGGCCAGCGCGAGCGCAGGCACACCTGCCAGCAGACCCCAAGTCAAAAGTCGAATCAGTTTTTTCATGGCGTCCTCGCTGCTTTAAACCTGTACTGTCTGGCCGGGCGGCGCAGGCTCACTCCGCTGGCGGGGGATCTTGCCCGCTTTCACGTCGTCATACCAGTACTCGTGATGCTCCTTCGCCCAGGTCTCATCCACATAGCCGGTTCCCATGGCCTTGAACGCGCCCTGCATGCCGAGGGTGCCAATGTAGATGTGGCCGAGGAACATGCACATCATGAGCACGGTGGCCACCGCATGCACCATGTGCGCGATCTGCATGGTCGCGCGCTCGTACACCAGGCCCGGCAGCAGCTTGTCGAGGACCAGGCCCGATGACACCACCACCACACCCAGGAAAAACACACCGCCCCAGAAAATCACCTTCTCACCGGCGTTGAACCGGTTGGACGCCGGTTCCGCACCGGAGATCAGGCCACCTCCCTTGAGCAGCCAGTTCAGATCGCCTTTTTGCGGCCAGTTATCGCGCAGGAAGGTCACAAACACAATGAACAGGGACACGGCAAACACGGGGCCGGCAAAGTTGTGCAGGTTTTTAAGCGCGTAGGTCAGCCAGCCAAACAGGGTGCTGCCCAGGATCGGCAGCAGAAAAAACTTGCCGAAGGCCATCACCACACCAGACACGGCCAAAATGACAAAGGCCGTGGCGTTAGACCAGTGCGCCGCGCGTTCAAACGGCGTGAAACGCTCAATCTTTCGGCCCGTATCCGCGCCATGCGTCTTGATGGTGCCCTTGCTGAAGTAAAAAATCGCGATGGCCAGCACCACGATCAGCAGCAGCGCGCCGCCATACGGAATCAGCCAGTTGTTGCGCACCTGCCGCCAGGCTTCACCCGCGTTGGTCAGGCGCGAGCCGGGGTATTGCACAAAAGGCTGAATCAGGTTGCCGGCCTCCGGCGCTTCACTTTTGGGCAGGCTGCTGTAGCCGGTGACGCCCTGGCCGACCCGGCGCCACATGGGTGCATTGTTGCCGGGCTGGACTTTGGCGCGCTCCGCGTTGGTCTGCTTGGCATAGTTTGGATCGGCACTCGCGTCGGGTTTGACGTCAAAAATGTTCTGGCCCTGAATCCCGCCGGATGCCCCGGGTGCAGCTGACGCGGCTGGCGCTGCTGGAGCGGGAGTAACAACGCCCGAGGCCTGGGGTGGCTGGGGCGCAGGCGTCTGCGCCCCGGTCAGTCCGGCCCAGGCAAACGCCATGAAAAATACCGCCGATCGCGCGCGTTCCAGTTCCATAGAGCCTCCGCTCACTTTGCCTTGGAATATTCATTCTGGGTGTTCTGTGCACGGGCTTTCAGCCCCTGCTCCCAGCTGGTCTTGTCGCCGCGCTTCCACCCCGGTGCCGCAAACTGGTTCTCAACCCCCTGAAACGGCGCAACGTCGCTTTTCACGCCGCCCATGGATTGCGGTTTTTCGCCACAGGCTGACAATCCGGCCACGGCAGCAAGGGCTGAGAGAAGGATGAAAAAGCGTGTCATGATTTGCCTCCCGCGGGCGGCTGGCCGGCCTGTTTCGAACCGTACGCTGTTCCCCATCCCCAGACCTCGGCACCTTTGCCGCGCTGCACCACCCGGTTGCGGAAGATGTCAGCGATCACATCGCCGTCACCGGCCAGCAGGGCCTTGGTAGAGCACATCTCGGCGCAGGCCGGCAATTTGCCCTCGGCCAGGCGGTTGCGGCCATATTTTTCAAATTCGGCCTGGCTGCCGTTGACTTCCGGGCCGCCTGCGCAAAAGGTGCATTTGTCCATCTTGCCGCGCACACCAAAGGTGCCGGCCGCCGGAAACTGTGGCGCGCCGAATGGACAGGCATAGGAGCAGTAACCGCAGCCGATGCAGACATCCTTGTCGTGCAGCACCACACCTTCATCGGTGCGGTAAAAGCAGTTGACCGGGCAAACGGCCATGCACGGCGCGTCGCTGCAATGCATGCAGGCAACCGAAATGGACTTTTCGCCGGGAACGCCGTCGTTGAGCGTCACCACGCGTCGGCGGTTGACACCCCACGGCACTTCGTTCTCGTTCTTGCAGGCGGTGACGCAGCCGTTGCATTCAATGCAGCGCTCGGCGTCACAAACAAATTTCATGCGTGCCATGGCGTCTCCAGAAAAAATATTTCGATCGGAAGCTGGCGTGGGGCTCTGCCCCAGCAGGGGGCCGCGAAAGCTGGCGCGGAGGCTCCGCCCAAGCAGGGGCCGCGGAACCGGCTTTGCCGGGCCGCAGGCGCAGCAGCTCTCGAGGGGCTGGAGCCCGCGGCTCCAAGCCTGCCTACGCAGGCTTGGACGGGCGACAGAGGCGAAGCGTCTCGCGAGCCGCGGCCTGCAAGGCCTCGCGCATTACACGAAGTGAAAAGCGTGGGGGCCATATTCAAGCTCTCTCGACGTTGCAGATCGTCGTCTTGGTTTCCTGCATCATCGTCACGCTGTCGTAGCCATAGGTGGTGGCGGTGTTGATAGCCTCGCCGCGCACCACCGGGTGCGCGCCACTGGGGTAGTAGGCCAGCATGTCGGCGCCCTGCCAGCGCCCCGAAAAGTGGAAAGGCATGAACACGGTGTCCGGCCCCACCCGCTCCGTCACCAGAGCCTGCACATTCAGGCGAGCACCGGTCGGCGTGCTGACCCAGGCACGCTCACCATTGCGAATGCCTCTGTCCGCGGCGATTTTTGGATTGATTTCGACGAACATCTCCTGCTGCAACTCGGCCAGCCAGGGGTTGGAGCGGGTTTCTTCGCCGCCACCCTCATATTCAACCAGCCGGCCGGAGGTCAGGATCAGCGGGAATTTCTCGTGCACCTTGTCGGTGATGTTTTTCTGCTGGATGGTCTTGTACAGCGTCGGCATGCGCCAGAAGGCTTTCTTGTCGTCATGCGTCGGGTACTTGGCCACCAGATCGGGGCGAGTGCCGTAGAGCGGTTCGCGGTGCTGCGGAATCGCATCCGGGAAATTCCAGACCACCGCACGGGCCTTCGCATTGCCAAACACATGGCAGCCATGGTTTTTCATGGTCACGCGGATGATGCCGCCCGATGAGTCCGTTTTCCAGTTCTTGCCTTCGGCTGCGGCTTTTTCAGCCTCACTCAGCTCATCCCACCAGCCCAGCTTTTTGAGCAGCAAGTGGTCGAACTCCGGATAACCGGTGGTGATGTCGGCGCCCAGCGAGTGCGAGCCGTCTTCGGCCAGCAGGTTGACACCGTCCTTTTCCACGCCGAAGTTGGCGCGGAAATTACCGCCACCCTCCATGACATGTTTGGAGGTGTCATAGAGATTGGCGGAGCCGGGGTGTTTGAGTTCCGGCGTACCGTAGCAGGGCCATGGCAGGCCGAAATAATCCCCCGCCGTGTCGTAGCCGGTTTCCTTGTCGATGCCGCCCTTGGACTTGAGGGTCTTGACGTCAAACAGATGCATGTTGCGCATGTGCGCCTTGAGGCGCTCGGGGCTCTGCCCGGTGTACCCAATGGTCCAGCAGGTCTTGTTGATCTCGCGCAGGATGTCGTCCGGCATGGGCTCGTCCATGCCCTTGACCTTCTGCATCTTGTAGTTCTTGGAAAGCTCTTTGGCAAAGCCCAGCTTCTCGGCGAACTGGTGCATGATCATGTGATCGGTGCGGCTTTCCCACAGCGGCTCAATCACTTTCTCGCGCCACTGCAGGGAACGGTTGGAGGCCGTCACCGAGCCGCTGGTCTCAAACTGGGTTGCCGCCGGCAGCAGGTACACCGCGCGGTTCGGGTTGAGGTCTTCAGCCTTGCCCGGCATCGCCGCCATGGCCGCAGTGGCTGAAGGATAAGGGTCAATGACGACCAGCAAATCCAGCTTGTCCATGGCGCGCTTCATCTCCAGGCCACGGGTCTGGGAGTTGGGCGCATGGCCCCAGAAAAACACCCCGCGCAGGTTGGATTCCTGGTCAATGAGTTCGTTTTTCTCCATCACGCCGTCGATCCAGCGGGAGACGGTGATGCCGGGCTTGCCCATCATGGCGGGCGACGCATAACGCCCCTTGATCCATTCGAAGTCAACGCCCCAGATCTTGGCAAAGTGCTTCCACGACCCTTCCGCCAGGCCATAGTAGCCTGGCAGGGAATCGGGATTGGGCCCCACATCGGTGGCGCCCTGCACGTTGTCGTGGCCGCGGAAAATATTGGTGCCGCCGCCGGATACGCCGACATTGCCCAGTGCCAGCTGCAAAATGCAGGAGGCGCGAACGATGGCATTGCCAATGGTGTGCTGGGTCTGGCCCATGCACCAGACAATGGTGGACGGCCGGTTTTTGGCCATCGCTTCAGCGGCCATGTAGACGCGCGCTTCCGGCACGCCGCAGGCTTCCTCCACCTTGTCGGGCGTCCACTTGGCCATCACATCTTCCTTGACCTTGTCCATGCCATAGACGCGATCATTGATGTACTTCGTGTCTTCCCAGCCGTTCTTGAAGATGTGGTACAGCATGCCGAACAGGAACGGGATGTCCGAGCCCGAGCGGATGCGGATGTATTCGTCTGCCTTGGCCGCCGTGCGGGTAAAGCGCGGGTCGACCACGATCATCTTGCAGCCGGTCTCCTTGGCGTGCAGCATGTGCAGCAGGCTGACCGGATGCGCCTCGGCCGCATTGGAGCCGATGTACAACGCGCACTTGCTGTTCTGCATGTCGTTGTAGGAATTCGTCATCGCGCCGTAGCCCCAGGTGTTGGCGACGCCAGCCACCGTGGTGGAGTGGCATATACGGGCCTGGTGGTCACAGTTGTTGCTGCCCCACAAACTCACCCACTTGCGCAGCAGGTAGGCCTGTTCATTGCTGTGTTTGGAGGAGCCCACCACATACACCGAGTCAGGACCGCTGGCCTTGCGCAGCTCAAGCATGCGCGCCGTGATTTCATTGAGGGCGGTGTCCCAGCTGATGCGCTCGTACTTGCCGTTCACCAGCTTCATCGGGTAACGCAGGCGGTATTCGCCATGCCCGTGCTCGCGCACCGCAGCGCCCTTGGCACAATGGGCCCCCAGGTTGATCGGTGAATCAAACACCGGCTCCTGGCGAACCCAGATGCCGTTTTCAACCACGGCATCAATCGCACAGCCTACCGAGCAGTGGGTGCACACGGTGCGCTTGACTTCGATTTTTCCGCTGCCATCCGTGGCGCCCGGCGTGGCCGCCCCGGCCTTTTTAACCAGTGTCAGCTGCGTGGCTGCCAGGCCGACCCCCACACCCACGCCCGAGCGGCGCAGGAAGGCGCGCCGGTCCATGGTGGGGATGGCATTGGACAGGCCGCGCGAGAGGCTTTCGACAAAGCGCGCCGAACCGGCACGATGCGCCAGATTGCCCGGGGTTGCGTGAGGTTTTTTCGTGAGCAGCATGAAGCTCTCCGTGAAAAGGAAAACAGTATGAAATTAGATGCGCGTGGTTTTGTAGTAGCGCTTGACGTGCTCTGAGAGGCTGTAACCACCGCCTTTTTCAGGTGCCGGCTTGGCCTCCTGGGGCGCGGCTTGCGGTAGCTGTGCGCCCGGCAAGGCCACGATGGCTGCGGCTGCTGCACCCGTGGCGGCTGCACCGAAGAAGAAGCCCCGGCGCGAGGGCTTTGGCTGGCTGTCCTGCATCTTTGTCTCCAAGGAAGCTGCTGGCATGTATGCAACGGTTTGCATACACACTGTACGTCAGAGCGTGGAGCGCCACAACAATTTGCATCATCCAAACATGGAGATTAGGGGAAAACGATAAGCTTTCTTATCGTCCCTGCGCCCCCCTGGAGACGGCAAGTGTCTCAATTTGAGGCGGACATGGAACGGATGGGGACGGATGGGGATGGACGGCCTGGAGGCCGTCGCGGGACATGCCAATGCCCTTCAGGCGAGCATGTCAAACCCTTGCGATTCGACACTGATGAAGGCCTGGGTGAAGGCCGCGAGGGCACGGTAAAACCGGGCCTTGGGGTGTTGCATAATCGCGTCGCACATCAGGGGCACCCAGGGCTGGACATGCCGCGCAAAAAATTCGCGCTGGCGCGTCAGATTGGCAACTTCCACATCGTCACCGGCGATCAGGTAGCGCATGACCTCGCACAGGTAGGCCACATGGTCTTCTGTTTCCGGCATGGCCTCGTCACGCGCCAATCCCAGGGCGGCGATGTCGGTGCGCAGGGCCGCCAGCGGCCTTTCGTTCAGGAAGCCACTGAGGTAATGGGACCCAAAGAGATACAGCTCGGGTTTGCCCACACCACCAAAGAGGGCATCGTATTCCTGCCCGATGTCTGCCTGGCTTTGCTCGCGCGCCGCGGCGACCAGCTCTTGCCAGGAACTCTCGAGCACGGCCCCCGCCACCGGTGCTTCGGTGACGGCGACGCGGATGTTGCCGTGCAATTCGGCGGACGGCGCCGCGTAATACAGGGCCGCGAGCAGCCCGTAGACCTCCGCGCGTGCGGTTTCTTCATCCAGGCCGGAGGATACGAGTTGCGCTTGCATCATGTGTGTGTCGTCGTGTGTGTGCCGCCTAGCGGATATCGGTGATCTTGAGTTCGTTGTCCGCGGAGTAGATGTCGATGACCCGGCAGTCGCTGCACATCTTGAGGCGGTCCGCGGCCGCGCCCTGAAACATGGCGTGGCCCGCCAGCTTGCCCAGCATGGACTCGATGGCCTTGAGCGTGCCAAAGGGCTTGCCGCAGCGTATGCACTGGTAGGGGTGCGCCTCGTTGAGCACGCGTGCCTCCTTGCGCTGGGGCGTCAGCAAAAGCCGCGGCTGCAGCGTGATGGCGTCTTCCGGGCAGGTCACCGCGCATAAACCACACTGCACGCAGTTCTTTTCAATGAATTTGAGTTGCGGGCGTTCGGGGTTGTCCTGCAGCGCGCTGGCCGGGCAGGCACTCACGCAGCTCAGGCACAGGGTGCAGGTGTCGGTGTTGACGACGAGACTTCCAAACGGCGAGCCTGAGCGGGGAAGCTCAATCGCTTCAGGCACAGTGGCAGGCGCGTGGGCAATCAGGTGGTCCAGCGCCATATCCAGCGTGCTGCGTTTTTCCTGGACTACCGCAAAGCGGGCCGTGACCGCGGGCACCATGGGCCTGGCCTGCGCCAGGGTTTGCAGGCTGGCATCGAGGTCGGCGAGCGCCTGGGCATGGACGCCCGGCTGGGTGCGCACCAGCTGAAAGTGAACGCCCGCATAGCCCAAGCCGCCGAGGATGGCCTGCGCCACCCGCATCTGGTCCGCCAAGCCCTCCAGGTAAGCCGGCGCCTCTTCATCCGTGACCAGCACGGCCACCTGTTCGGCGCCAAATGCCAGAGCACTCAACCAGACATCCAGCCCCAGGCTGGCGGTATGCCACAAGGCCTGCGGAATGACGTTGGCCGGCACACCCTGCACGGTTTTCTGCAACTGCGCGGCGCGACCCAGTGCCTCGATGGCCTGCTGGCCGGCGCCCTGGCTGTGGAACAGCAGCACCGGATGCGCACCGCCGGCCCGGGCATAGGTGGCAAGAAGGGTCTTGAGGCGGACACCCTGCTCGCTGGCACGGGGATAGGCGTAAGTGAGCGCGCCGGTCGGGCAGACGGTGGTGCAGGCGCCGCAGCCTATGCACAGATTGGGATTGACGACGATCTGCTGGCGCTCTTTCTGGCTGCTAACCGCGCCGGCCGAACAGATGTCGATGCAGGCATTGCAGCCGACGGTTTCATTGCGGCTGTGGGCGCACAGCTTTTGCTTGTAGGCAAAGAACTTGGGCTTTTCAAACTCACCCACCAGGTCACGCAGCTTGACCACCGTGGCCAGCAAACCGGGCGAGACCAGCCCGGCCGAGGCATCGCATGCAAAGTAGCCCTGGGGTGGCGCATGCAGCGCGATCAGGGGTTGCCGCCCCAGATCCAGCACGAGATCAAACGCCTCGGTGACTGCCTGCGCTTCGCGGTTGAAGTCGATCGCGCCGGCGGCCTTGCAGACGGCCACGCAGTCCCGGTGCGAGGTGCATTTGCTGCTGTCCACCTGGTAGCTCAGGTCGATGGCGCCTTCGGGGCACACCGCGATGCAGGCATTGCAGCGGGTACACAGGTCGAGGTCAATCGGATTGTCTTTTGTCCATTTCGCTTCAAAAGCGCCCAGCCAGCCCTGCAGGCTCAGGCCGGTACCGCTGATGACCGGATACTTGCGCTCCTGCGCGGGAAAGCCGCCCGGCGCCGGGTCAGCGACGCCTTGCGAAAAAATCGTCACGTCCAGCGCATCGGCAACCAGCGCAGCCACCTGCTCGGCCTGGTCCAGCGGGCCGACAATCAGCAGGCGGCCGGCGCTTTTGTAGGTGACGGTCGAGACGGGTTCTGCGTCCGGCAGGTGCGCGACGGCGAGCAGCGCGGCGATCTTGGGGCTGGCGGTCGAAGCGTCCTTGCTCCAGCCGCCGGTTTCACGAATATTGACGAACCTGACCACCGAGGTCGCCCCCGCGGTCTGCTCGCCCAGCTCCGCAAAGAGGCGCTTTTCCTGGGTGCAGGCCACCACGACGTCATCACCTGACTGGACCGCCTTCTGGAACGCGCCGGCCTCGCGCCGGCACAAGGTCGAATGCCGCGTCAGATTTTCATTGAGTGCCGCGCCCACCGCCTGGGGCTGGAGGGGCATGGTCTGGTTGCAGTCGCAAATCAGTGTGGGCATGGTCTTCTGGGCGTTGGCTGGCGCCGGCGTCAGGCAATGACCCGGCCTGGCTGCGGTTGTCGGGGTTGACAGGGTCTGGCGTTGTCATGCCCGCGGTTTCTGATGACTGTGCCACGGTTTCACCATCAGGGTTATTCGCATTTTCCCGCGCTACAGCCGCCTGGATTTTTTCCGGGTCATCCTGGTCATCCTTCTCCGCCTTGTCATCCTTGTCATCCTCCTCGTCATCAAACAGCTTGAGGAATTTCGCACTGGCCATCTGCCGAAGCATGGACTCGGGTATCGGCTCGGAGATGGAATAGTCATCTATGTAGGTGTCCAGTCCATCCATCACATTGAAGTGCGGATCGGCAAACAGCTTTTTCATGGCCGCGTTCCTGACTTCAGGCCCCACCCCCTCGGCCATGAAGGGTTTGAAATCGGAGTCCTTGGTCAACAACCGCACGTCATTGAGCGACAGTTCTTTTTCCGCGGGCCCAATGGCATCGGGAGCGGAAGGTGGCGCCGCGGCCGGTGCGGATTGCGTCCCGTCTGGCGGCGGCACGATGGCGCCGGCGTTACCCCCCGGGGCCACCGCCGGCGCAGGCTCTTCGAGCGGCTTGCCCTGCAGGGCATCAGACTTGCGGCGAGCCCACCGACCCAGGAATCCCCCGCGCTCGTCAGTCATGGCCGGGCCCGTCCGGTTTCTTGTCAGTGCTCACCCGCGCGGGATTGCCGAAACGATCCTGCAAGGACTGGAAGCTTTGCGGACGCTGGCGCCGCTTGGGTTCCAGCACATGGTGCCGGTCCACAAACTCCTGCAGCCACTGCACCACGTCGGGCGGCGCGGGAACCTGCTCGACGGTTTCCTGCGCGTCCAGCCAGCGCCCCGCGTCGTGGTAGCTCAAGGTAACGGTCTGCGGTACGGCCACCGGCTCATCGGCAAGACCCGCCTCTTCCTCCATGCGCCACACCACCCAGAAGCAGGGTTGGGGTGCGGTCACATTCAGGTAATAACCCTCGGCGTCGCCCAAGAACAACTCCACCCTGAAGCCCGGGTGCAACCAGCGCTCCTCGCGGTCGTCCTTGAGCAGCAAGCGGGGTTGGTTGCCGAAAGCGTCCTCCTGCGGCACCACATCGGCCAGCACCCAGCGCCAGGGCTGCCAGCGGTTGTCGATGCGCTCCCGGCACATGACCACCGCCACCAGCAGGGTTGGACGGTGAACAGCGTCCCCCGTCTCAGGGGACTGCATCAGGAAATCAGCCATGGCCGCAGTGTACGGCGGACTCCATGAATCCCTAAGCCAACAATGCGGGATAGGGCTTGTCAGGCGCCGACAGCGGGCGCCGGTTCGCCCGCCGGTTCGCCTGGCGGGAGCTCAGGTATTTTTTGAAATCGTGATGGTCGGAAACTTGGCCGAAAAATCTTTCGCCTTGGCCGCCACGGTGATGGCCATTTTGCGCGCCACCGCCTTGTAAATGGCGGCCACATCGCCGTCGGGGTCTGCCACGACCGTGGGCCTGCCGTTGTCGGCCTGCAGGCGGATGTTGATATCCAGCGGCAGCGCGCCGAGATAGTCCATGTGGTAGTCGGCCGCCAGTCTCTTGCCGCCTTCCTCGCCAAAGATGTGCTCGGCGTGGCCGCACTGGCTGCACACATGCACCGCCATGTTTTCCACGATGCCCAGGATGGGCACACCCACCTTCTCAAACATCTTGATGCCTTTTTTGGCGTCCAGCAGTGCGATGTCCTGCGGCGTCGTGACGATCACGGCACCCGTCATGGGCACCCGCTGGGAGAGCGTGAGCTGGATGTCGCCGGTGCCGGGCGGCAGGTCGACGATCAGGTAGTCAAGGTCCTTCCAGTTGGTCTGGCGCAGCAGCTGCTCCAGCGCCTGGGTGGCCATGGGGCCGCGCCAGATCATGGCCTCGTCCTGCGCCACCAGGAAACCGATGGACATGACCTGAATGCCGTAGTTTTCCATCGGCTCCATGTTCTTGCCGTCCACACTCTCGGGCCGGCCTTCGATGCCCATCATCATGGGCTGGCTGGGGCCGTAAATGTCGGCATCGAGCAAGCCCACGCTGGCGCCTTCAGCGGCCAGCGCCAGTGCCAGGTTAACGGCGGTGGTGCTCTTGCCCACGCCGCCCTTGCCGGAGGCCACGGCAATGATGTTTTTCACGTTGGGCAGCAGTTGCACGCCGCGTTGCACGCTGTGGGCGGCGATCTTGACGGCGATATTGACCGACACGTTGTTCACGCCGGCCACCCCCTTGGTCGCAGCGATCAGCATCTTGCGGATAGCCGCCATCTGGCTCTTGGCTGGATAACCCAACTCCACGTCGAAGGACACATCGCCGTCGGTGATCTGCAGGTTTTTGAGCGCTTTTGCGCTGACAAAATCCTTGCCGGTGTTGGGGTCAAGCACGCCTTGCAGCGCGTTCAAAATTGCCGATTGTTCTACAGCCATCTGGGAAATCTCCGATTGAATTGGGGGCAGGCAGGGAGCGCTGGGGCGCGCTGCCTGGCGGTCGGGAGATTGTCGGGCATGGGACAGCCAATTGGAAAAAACCTCCAGCGAGGACGATTGCCGAGTTTTCCGGCCCCAGCCGGGGCTAGGGACCAAACGACGGTAAAAATGGACCACTCTGGCCGATTTGCAGCCGACGGTGCCCCGCCCCGACAGGCTCCCGGGCTTGAAGAGAAGTCTAAGGCAATGCGGATGAGGGCGCATCGCAAGCGCGGAGAAGCCATGACCTGACAAGGCAGCATCGGCAGGCCGGCGCCTTGATCTTGCTCAATCCACGCAGGCAGGAACAGGACCAGAATGTGTTACGGGACGGTAGTGGTGGCGGTAAAAAGATGGCTTCCCGGCCCGCCGTCCGGTGTTTGGCCTGGGGAGATTTCATGCCTGTCGACCTGGCACCCCTTCCTTCTTCTCAGTCTTCTCAGTCTTCTCAGGAGATGGTTCATGGAACTGACCTCGACCGCTTTCACACCCCAGGGCGATATCCCGCAACGCCATACCTGCGAGGGTGAGGACATCGCGCCAGCGCTGCGCTGGACCGGTGTTCCGGACGCTGCCCGCAGTCTGGTGCTGATTGTTGATGATCCGGATGCGCCCGATCCGGCTGCACCGCAGCGAACCTGGGTGCACTGGGTGCTCATCGATATTCCGCCGGCCGCACCCGGCTTGCCCGAGGGCGGCGATCCGCTGCCCGCCGGCACGCGCGCTGGCCTCAACGACTGGAGCCGCCCGGGCTATGGCGGGCCTTGCCCACCGATCGGGCGGCATCGCTATTTTTTCAAGCTCTACGCCCTCGACACGACACTGCCCGCGCTTCACCAACCAGCCAAGGCGGCTGTCGAGCACGCCATGCAGGGCCACGTGCTGGCCCGGGCCGAACTGGTCGGCACCTACCAGAAGCAGAAGGCCCGCCCCTGAACTGATTGGTGTCATCGGCGTGATCGACTGCCCCATGCCAGCAGTCGCCAGCGCGCGCAACCTTGAGCACGGCATGCGCCGCCGACCGGGCGGCGCGGTCATTCCTCTTCCGGACAAGGCGGACTTGGACCCTCGGCCGGCTCACCGGTCTCGGGGTCCAGCCATTCGGCAATGCCGATCTCGCGCTCGGCCTCTGACAAGGTGATGGCCGGCGCCAGCGTTCGCTCGTCGGCCGCATCCATGTCCTCCCGCGCCAGTTCGACCGTCTCGAACGGGCCGAACTCCTGCTTGCCGTCAGGCGTCAGCCAGTGGTAGCCGTCCGGGCGGGCCACAATCCGGTCCCGCCCGTTGTCGGCATCGGGTTCAGTCACCTCTTCAGGCACGCCAGCCCTGCGCGGAGTGCCTGCCTTGGCCTTTGCCTGGGCCGTTTTCAGCTTGGTTTGTAACCTGGTTTTTGCCGTGTGCGTCATCATCGCCTCCTTCGGTCCCGGCGGTGTCGACAGCGATGGCGTGCGTTCTGCGGTCAAGACCAGGGGACTCAAGCGTCCTGCAGAATTAATCATTGTCCCCGCTTCGCTGCCGTCGCGCCACCCGGTCAGCCGGGTGCGCCGCCCATTGCCTGGCCTTGGCGATGGCAATGCGGATGGCACGGCCTTCATCCATGCCCTCGTCAAGCAGCGCATTGGCTATTTCGATCGCCTTGACGCGTACCGGCTGCGGCAGATTGCGCATCGACACCGGATAGCGCTGCGCGGTCCAGGGCATGGCGGCGCCCTCAAACCAGCTCGAACCCGGCGCCCCTGATGACGGCGTCGCCCAGTGCCGCGCAAATGGCGTCATCCACATTGTTCAGCCAGACGAAGGTCAGGTCCTGGCGGCTTGCCTCGGGCACATCGCGCAGGTCCTTCTCGTTGCGCTGCGGCAGCAACACGGTGTGAACGCCGGCACGCTGCGCGGCCAGCACTTTCTCCTTGACGCCGCCCACCGGCAGCACCAGGCCGCGAAGGCTGATTTCGCCGGTCATGGCCACATCGTGGCGTACCACGCGGTTGGCGAACAGGGAGGCCAGGGCGATGAACATCGCCACCCCTGCGCTGGGTCCGTCCTTGGGGATCGCCCCCGCCGGCACATGCACGTGCACGTCGATGTCGTCGAAGGCGTCTGCCGGCAAGTGCAGCATGGTGGCGCAGGACTTCACCAGCGTCAGGGCCGCCTGGGCGCTTTCCTTCATCACGTCGCCAAGCTGACCGGTCAGGATCAGACGGCCCGAGCCGGCCACACGGGTTGCCTCGATGAACAGGATGTCCCCCCCGGCCGGCGTCCAGGCCAGCCCGGTGGCCACACCCGGCACACTGCTGCGCAACACAGTTTCGTGCTCAAACTTTGTGGCGCCGAGGAGCGCGTCCAGGTCGGCCGCATCGACACGCACCTGCGGCGCCGAACCATCGGCGATCTGCACCGCGGCATGGCGCATGACGCGCCCGATCTCGCGCTCGAGCTGGCGCACCCCGGCCTCACGCGTGTAGTCGGCCACAATGGCCTGCAGCGCGGCGGTCGTCAGTTCGCACTGGCCGTCGCGCAAGCCGTTGGCCTCACGCTGGCGCTGCACCAGGTAACGCTGCGCAATCTGCAGCTTTTCTTCCTGCGTGTAGCCCGGCAGGTCGATCACCTCCATGCGGTCGCGCATCGGCACGGGCACCTGGTCGATCACGTTCGCCGTGGCGATGAAGACCACGCGGCTCAGATCGAAGGGCACCCCCAGGTAATTGTCGCGGAAGGTGGCGTTCTGCTCCGGGTCCAGCACCTCGAGCAGCGCGGCCGACGGGTCGCCGTGGGCACTGGGAGACAGCTTGTCAACCTCGTCCAGCATCATCACGCAGTGGCGTGCGCCGGCCTTGCGCAGGCTCTGCACGATCATTCCCGGCATGGCGCCGATGTAGGTGCGGCGGTGGCCGCGGATCTCGGCTTCGTCATGCACGCCACCCAGCGACATCCGCACGAACGGCCGCCCCAGCGCGCGTGCAATGCTCTGGCCGAGCGAGGTCTTGCCCACACCGGGTGGCCCGACGAAACACAGGATGGGCGCGCGCCCCTGCGGGTTGAGCTTTTGCACCGCCAGAAACTCGACAATGCGCTTCTTGATGCGGTCCAGCCCGTAGTGGTCGGCTTCGAGGATGCGGCGCGCCTCGCCCAGATCGATCGGGTTGGCCGGCGGGGCCGCCCACGGCAGTTCGGTCATCCACTCCAGGTAGGTGCGCAGCATCGAATACTCGCCGGACGCATCCGGCATGCGTTGCAGGCGCCCGAGCTCCTTGCGCGCCTGGGCCTGCACATCGTCCGGCATGCCGGCTTTCGCAATGAGCTCTTCGAGGCGCACGATATCCTCGTCGTCGTCCCCGCTCTCACCGAGCTCTTTCTGGATGGCCTTGAGTTGCTCACGCAGCAGATATTTGCGCTGGTGAAGGTCAATCTGTTCCTTGGTGCGCTCGCCGATCTCCTGCGACAGGCGCAGCACCTCGATGCGGTGTTCCAGCATCTGCAACACCTTCGGCAGCCGGTCTTCCGGGCTCTCCGTCTCGAGCAGCATCTGCTTTTCGACCAGCTCGGCATCCAGCAGGCTCGCGACGATGTCCGCCAGGTGCGATGGCGAGCGCACGGACTGCAGCGTGTGGGCCAGTTCGGCCGGCGCACCCGGCAGCAGTGCCAGAATTTCCACCGCGCGGTCACGCAATTGCAGCCCCAGCGCTTCAGCTTGCGTGGAAATCACGGCCGGCTCCGGGATGGGCTGCACACGGGCGGCCAGAAACGGGTAGCCCTCGACCAGTGCCTCGATGCGAAAGCGCTCCACGCCCTGGCAGACGGCGTGCTGCAGCTGCTCGTCGGCGTCAACGTGCTGCAGCACCTTGGCGATGGTTCCCACGTCGTACAGCGCGTCGCGGCCCGGGTCGTCAATCGCCGCGTCCCGCTGCAGCACGATGCCCAGCCCGGCGCCAGTCTGGTGTGCATGCTGCACCGCCGCAACCGATTTGGCGCGCCCGACGGTGATGGGCACCAGCACATGCGGAAACAGCACGACATTGCGCATGGGAACCAGCGCAATCACCCCTTCCGGAAGGGCGGGCCGAGCAGGAACTGACGCATTCATGGTGCTTCACCCGATAAGCTGGCGGCGCGGGAAGCTCCCGCTGCACGGACTCGTAGCCGGGACACAGTCCAGTATAGGCACGTCTTTCGCGGCCGAACAACGGGCGGCCAACGCCTGCTTGATCTACATCAAGCGCCGGCAAGGCATGGGCGAAGGCTGCACGCAGCCCGGCGTGGCGCGCGGGACCGAAACGCCCCGGAAAATACCCAGTCACGGGGCGAGAACGGCAAACGCCGTCAGGCGACTTAAAATCATGGGTTAGCCCTACCAAAGCACCCACCATGTCCCAGCGCCGCCTTTTCGTCACCACCGCACTTCCCTACGCCAACGGGAATTTCCACATTGGCCACATCATGGAATACATCCAGGCCGACATCTGGGTGCGTTACCAGAGAATGCAGGGCCATGAGGTGAACTTTGTCGGCGCCGACGACGCGCATGGCGCGCCCATCATGATCGCCGCCGAAAAAGCGGGCAAAACACCCCAGCAGTTCGTGGCCGACATCGCCGCGGGCCGCAAGCCTTACCTCGACGGCTTTCACATCAGCTTTGACAACTGGCATTCGACGGACGGGCCGGAAAACCATCAGCTGGCACAGCAGATCTACCTGGACCTCAAAAAGGCCGGGCTGATCGAAACCAAAACCATCGAGCAGTTCTTCGATCCCGACAAGAACATGTTCCTGCCCGACCGCTTCATCAAGGGCCAGTGCCCCAAATGTGGCGCGAAAGACCAGTACGGCGACAACTGCGAGGTATGCGGCGCGGTCTATGCGCCGACCGACCTGATCAACCCGTATTCGGCCCTGTCGGGCGCCACGCCCGTGCTCAAGAGTTCGGAGCATTTTTTCTTCAAACTCTCCGATCCGCGCTGTGTGGCTTTTCTGGAGCGGTGGACCCAGGACGGCATGCTGCAAACGGAAGTCGCCAACAAGGTCAAGGAGTGGTTTTCGCCACGCCAAAACGCCGACGGCACCACCAGCGAAGGCCTGGACGACTGGGACATCAGCCGCGACGCGCCCTATTTCGGCATCGAGATTCCGGATGCGCCGGGCAAGTATTTCTACGTGTGGCTGGACGCACCGGTCGGCTACCTGGCCTCGCTGAAGAATCTGCTGGACAAAAAAGGGCTGGACTACGACGCCTACATGGCCGACCCGGGGCTGGAGCAGTACCACTTCATTGGCAAGGACATCATCACCTTCCACACCCTGTTCTGGCCGGCCATGCTGCATTTCAGCGGCCGCAAGACGCCGGACAACGTTTTTGTGCATGGCTTTCTGACCGTCAACAACGGCGAGAAGATGAGCAAAAGCCGCGGCACCGGGCTGGATCCGCTCAAATACCTCAATCTGGGCATGAATCCCGAATGGCTGCGCTACTACCTCGCGGCCAAGCTCAATGCCCGCAATGAAGACATCGACTTCAATCCCGAAGACTTCATGGCGCGCGTCAATGCCGACCTGGTCGGCAAATACATCAACATTGCCAGCCGTGCGGCCGGCTTTATCAGCAAGCGATTTGACGGCCGGCTTGGCGAACCATCAGCGGACGGCGACGCCCTGCTCGAAGTGCTGCGGGCTGCCGCACCGGCGATCCAGGAGCTCTATGCCGAGCGTGAGTTTGGCAAGGCCCTGCGCGAAATCATGCAGCTGGCCGATCGCGTGAACGGCTATGTGGACCAGAACAAGCCCTGGGAGCTGGCCAAGCTGCAAGGCATGGAAGTGCGGCTGCTCGACGTGTGCACGGTCTGCATCGAGGCCTTTCGCCTGCTGACCATCTACCTCAAGCCGGTGCTGCCCGCACTGGGCGCCCAGGTTGAAGGCTTCCTGAAAACCGGTGCGCTGACCTTCCGGGATGCGCAGGCCAGCCTCGGTAGCGGCCACCTGATCGGCGAGTACCAGCACCTGATGCAGCGCGTCGACGTGAAGCAGCTGGACGCACTGTTCGAGCCGCCCGCCGCCGCGCCCGAGCCGGCACAGCTCACCCCCGGCGGCGAAGCGCTGGCGGCCCCGATCACGATTGACGATTTTGCCAAGGTGGACCTGCGCATTGCGAAGATCGTCAACTGCGAGGCCGTGGAAGGCTCCACCAAGCTGCTGCGCCTGACGCTGGATGTGGGCGAAGGCAAGATGCGCAACGTTTTCAGCGGCATCGCCTCGGCCTATACGCCCGAGCAGCTGATCGGCAAGCATACGGTGGTGGTGGCCAACCTGGCGCCGCGCAAAATGAAGTTTGGTGTCAGCGAAGGCATGGTGCTGGCCGCCAGCCATGCCGATGAAAAGGCCCAGCCCGGCATTTATGTGCTGGAGCCCTTGCCCGGCGCGTCACCGGGCTTGCGCATCCGCTGATCCGGCGGTGTCCCGGGCGGCGCGGCGCGTGAGGCATCCGGCCCGCTGACAAACCGCAGCGCCGTGCCGGCGTGCCCGGCAAGCTCCGCCAGCACCGCCCCCAGCGCCTGCAGCAGCAGCGCGGAGTCACTCGTCTTGAAGGGTGCCTGCGCCACGGCGACCTTGAGCCGCAGCACCGTCCGGGGCGGCAGGCTGGGGCTCTCGGTCAGCCCGCGGGCGATCAGGCGCTGCCCGATGGCGGTCAGTTGTTCGCGCGTCACATTGCCCGGCAGGATCAACACGAAATCGCCGTCGCGATGCCGTGCCACGGTGTCGCCTTCCTGGGCCACGGCAGTGATGCAGGCGCCGGCATGCACCACCGCGCCCTGCGCGGCTTCCATACCGTATTCCTGGCGGATGTCGAGGGCGTTGCCGACGCGGATGCGCAAAACCGCCCCCGCACCCGGATGGCGCTGCTGGCGAAGAATCAGTTGCTCCAGCCGCCGCAGCAGGACCCGATGGCTGGCAACGCCAGTCAGCGGATCCACGCGGCCGAGTGCTCCCACACGCGCCTGGTTGTCGCGCCGCTCGTTGCTGCGGAAATACAGGGCAATCAGCAGCAGCAGGATTTCAAGGGCAGCGCCAATCTGCGCGCCATACTGGCGGGCGTCACTGAAGGGTACAAGGCTGAGCCTGGTCAGCAGCGGGAAGATGGACCCGCCCGCCAGGCAGATGATGGCCGCCAGCACCCACAGGCCGACGCGGGGCCTGCGCCGCGCGTACCAGCCCGCCACACCCAGGTAGCTGACCAGGCTGACCAGGTAGTAAGGCGACGGGAAGACAAAATAGGGTTTGCGGCCGGCCAACACAAAGCCCAGCGCGACCATGACACCAAGCCCCCCCATGACCAGCAACCACCTGGACAGCCAGGAGGACACATCCCGCTCCACCACGAGTTGGCGCAGCAACAGGTGCAGCAAAGCCGCGCCCAGCAGTGTCAGCGCCACCGGCGCGCGGTCGTTCCACCAGGCCGAGCCCGGCCACAAATACTCTCCGCCCAGTCCGGTCAGGGACAGCTGGCCCAACGCGACCACCAACACATAGCCTGCAAAAAAGAGATGGATCGAATCGCGCCAGGACACCGCATGGACGCCGCTCATCATGACAATCAGCAACACCAGGCCGATGTAGATGCCCAGCAGCAGGTGCCAGTCTTCGCTGTGTTCCTGAAAACTGCGTGCGTCCGACAGGGTCCAGTACACGTTGATGGGGTAGCTGTGCGCCACGCGCAGGTAAGTGGGCCGGCTTTCGCCCGGCAGCAGCAGCAGCTCAAAGGCCGGGTGCAGATGCCGCAGGGGCCAGGACATGACGGGGATCAGGTCACCCGAACGCTGCGGTTGCCATTCGCCGCCGCCGCCCGCGTGCGACGCCAGACGGTACAGCTCCACGTTGTCCATGCCGGGATACGGCACTTCCAGCACGACCCGGGTAGGCGCGGCCACGGAAGGCAGCTGGAGCCAGTACCAGAGTATGCGGCCGCCACCGGTGGGCATGATCTGCCCGATACCGACAGTTTGCCCCTCGCCCGCCTCAAACCGCGCATGGACCTGATCGATCGTCAGGTCGCCAGCAGTATCGAGCAGCACCAGCGCTTCTTTGTGGAGGCCTGACATGCCGGTGGCAGCGATTTGCGCGTGCACGGGTCGCAGCTCCACCGCTTGCAGGCCCGCAGTCTCCTGGGCAAAAACCTGCCCGTGGACCAGCAGCAGTCCGGCCAGACAGCCTGCCAGCCGCAGGATCCCTGCCAGCGATGAACGCAAAAGGCGACGCAACGGCTTACCCCCAGACAATCCCAGACAACATGGTCAATACGATGCCTTGTTGAAAACGAAGGAGGTCTGGGCACTCCACCGGAAACAACAGGCGTCACGAAGAGCCCCTGATTCGCACAGCCTCAGTCCAGGCCGCATCAACAATGTAACAATAATTTACATTTCTGACTACGGGCATATGTCACGGAATAGACTCTCTTCTCCTTCGTTCCCGACTGCACAATCAACGTTCATGCATCTACCCGTCTATCTCGCGCCGTTTCGTCCCCATTTGCTGACCGCGCTTGCCGGCTACACCCGGGAGCGGTTTTTCAAGGACGCAGGGTCCGGGCTGACGGTAGGCATCGTTGCCTTGCCGCTGGCCATGGCGTTTGCCATTGCCTCGGGACTCAAGCCCGAAGCCGGTATCTGGACGGCCATCATTGCGGGCGCCCTGATCTCCGCGCTGGGCGGCTCGGCAGTACAAATCGGCGGGCCCACCGGCGCCTTCATTGTCATTGTGTACGGCATTCTTGAGCGCTACGGCCTGGCCAATCTGCTGATTTCAACGGCCTGTGCCGGCGCGGGCGTCCGTGCGCGGCGAAGGTCAACTCCCGACCGATTTTTTGAAAACCCGACTTGAACCGTGGCAACGATGACGCTTGCATCGCGCGAGCTGACCAGTGTTCTGTTTTTTGATTGCGTCTGCACCTGTCGGCCGCATTTCACGCTGGCATCAACGCAGCTTTTCCATTTCCTGATGCCAATCACCTGGTGCAGTGTTGCATGCTTGATGGAACCAATAAAAGCGATGGATTTTGGGTCAGGGCAAGGCGCAAACCACAGTGATGCCCGCAGGTATCGCGCGGATTTGCAACGCCGCCATGGCGCAAAAGACGCGGTTTTATGTTCCAGATAGCGTGCAACGCTGCACTAGCCATTCTTCTTAGATTCTGGACAGTTGCCGGGAATAGAAACGCATCTCGCGGCGGTGACTTGGGGCCGTGACCAGGTTTTTGCACAGCAATAACCCGTCAGCTGCCTGCATGACTATTTCCCACCGAGCTTGGCCGGCCGGCGCTGCCGCACCGCGGTCAGTATCCCCCGCAGAATCTCGATGGGCGGCGGCGGGCAGCCAGGCACGGCGACATCAACAGGAATCACGTTGGCGACGCGGCCACAACTCGCGTAGCTCTCGCCGAAAATACCACCGGTGCAGCCGCAATCCCCCACCGCGACCACGAGTTTCGGCTCAGGCGTCGCGTCATAGGTGCGCCGCAACGCCTCGTCCATATGGCGCGATACCGGGCCGGTCACCAGCAGCATGTCGGCGTGGCGTGGGCTGGCGACGAACTTGATGCCCAGTCCTTCGATGTTGTAGTAAGGGTTGTTGAGCGCATGGATTTCCAGCTCGCAACCATTGCACGAGCCGGCATCGACCTCGCGGATGGTCAGCGCCTGACCGAGGATAAGCAGAATGTCGCGGTGGATGCGCTCGATCGCGGCGCGTTGGGCGTCGTCAATGCCCGGAGCCGGTTCGGTGATGATGCCGGTGCGAGTGATTTGTTTGAGAATGTGCCACATGTCAGGGATCTCTAGAGGTCGTGCCCCGAATAGCTGAGATTGAAGGACTTGTTGATCAGCGGAAAATCCGGAACGATGTTGCCGATGATGGCATGCTCGAGCACCGGCCAGTTCTGCCACGACGGGTCGTGACAGTGGCAGCGCACGATCCGGCCATCACCCCCCATCTCGAGCGCCACGAACACCTCGCCGCGCCAGCCCTCCACCCAGCCCGCCCCCATGGATGGCACAGCCGGTGGCCGCAGGCCGGCATGGGTGGCATCGCCCGGCAAGCCGGCGCAAATGGCGCGGATGAGTCTCAGCGACTCGAAACTCTCTTCGAAGCGCACCGTCACGCGCGCGGCGACATCGCCGTTGCGGTGCGTGGCCATCGCGACCTCGAACCGGTCGTAGGGCGCCCATTCATGGTCGCAGCGCAGGTCGGCCGTCTGACCGCTGGCACGCCCTGCCAGACCCGTGAGCCCGAGCTGGGCGGCGAGCTGTGGTGTCACCCGCCCGGTGGTGAGCAAGCGGTCCTGCAGGCCCGCATGTTCGTCATACACGACCTTCAGCGCGCGCACGTCCCGCTCGATGTCGTCGCACTGCTTGCGCAGGCGGTCCAGCATCGGTGGCGCGAGGTCGACCGCAACGCCTCCAGGGATCACCACGTCCATCATGAAGCGGTGGCCGAAGGCCTCTTTGGACAGGCGCTGCCAGTCCTCGCGCAGGCGCGAGAACTGTGCCAGACCGAAGGCCAGTGCCACGTCGTTGCCCAGGGCGCCAAGGTCGCCCAGGTGGTTGGCCACGCGCTCGCGCTCCAGCATCAGCGCACGCAGCCAGGTCGCCCTGGCCGGGATCTCGCTGCCCCAGGCCGACTCGAGCGCCATGCAATAGGCCCAGGCGTAGGCCACCGTCGAGTCGCCCGACACGCGGCCAGCGAGCCGGTGGCCTTCGATTGGTGTCAGTTCGGTGAAGCGGCGCTCGATGCCCTTGTGCGTGTAACCCAGATGCTCTTCCAGCCGAAGTACCTTCTCGCCGACCACCGAGAAACGGAAGTGGCCAGGCTCGATGATGCCGGCATGCACCGGACCGACGGCGATCTCGTGCACCCCGTCGCCTTCGACGCACACGAAGGGGTAATCGGCGGGCAGCGTGCCGGCGCTCAGAGCCTTCGGTTCGGCATGGTGTTGCAGCGGGGGCCATCCGGGCGACCACATGCCATGGTCCAGCCACGGGCGGTCGTCGCGGCTGCCGTCGGCATGCAGGCCCGACAGGTCGGCCATGGCGCGCTGCATCCGGCCCGCACACGGGAACGCGGACGACAGATCCGGAAAGCCCTGCATCGCGTCGTCGAGCGGCAGTTCGAGCCAGACCAACCCCTCGAATACGGCATAGGCCGCACAGGCCGCCATGGCGCCGCCGCTGGCCCGGCGGTCCACGCCCCAAACCGAAACCAGTCGCCCGCCGGTGTCCGCGACAGTGCGTGCCACGGCGCTCCAGGTGTCGCGACCGACCTGCCCGTGCCACATCGGCAGAGGTGCCGGCAGGCGTCGCAGGTCGAGTCCGAGGTTCGACAGCGCCATATGATCAGCCTCCCAGCATGGCGGCCGCCTGCCGGTACCAAGCGTTGAGATAGGGCGGGATGTACAGGCCCAGCATCAGCCCAAGCGCCAGGTGAACAAACACCGGGATCAGCGCTGGCGGATGCGCCAGAGGCTTGACGTTGGTCTCGCCGAACACCATTGGCTGGATTCGGCTGAAGACTGATGCAAATGCCAGGCCCAAAGCGATCAACAGGAACGGCGTCGCCCAGGGCTGCTCGCGCATCGCGGTCGTGACGATCAGGAACTCGCTGGCGAAGACCCCGAATGGCGGCATGCCCAGGATGGCCAGCGATCCGAGCATCAGGCCCCAGGCGACCGTCGGGCTGACCTTGATCAGCCCGCGGATGTTTTCCATGACCTGCGTACCGGCCTTCTGCGTGGCGTGGCCGACGGCAAAAAAGATCGCGGATTTGATCAGCGAATGCACCGTCATGTGCAGCAGCCCGGCGAAATTGGCGATCGGGCCGCCCATGCCGAACGCGAAAGTCATCATTCCCATGTGCTCGATGGACGAGTAGGCGAACATGCGCTTGACGTCCTTCTGCCGGATCAGGAGGAACACCGCAGCCACCACCGACAGCAGGCCGAAGCCCATCATCAGCCGGCCGGCCAGATGACTGTGCAGCGCGCCGTCCGTGAGCACCTTGCAACGCAAGATTGCATAGAGCGCCACGTTCAGCAGCAGGCCCGACAACACGGCAGACACAGGCGTAGGTCCCTCGGCATGGGCGTCCGGCAACCAGTTGTGCAGCGGCACCAGGCCGACCTTGGTGCCGTAGCCGATGAAGAGGAACGCGAACGCCAGCGTGATGATGTTCGGGTCGAGCTGACTCTTCACCGCATCGAGGTTGGTCCAGAGCAAGGCACCGGCCTCGGCGCTGATAACCTTCTCGGCCGCCATATAGAGCAGCACCGTGCCGAACAGCGCCTGGGCGATACCCACGCCACACAGGATGAAGTATTTCCACGCGGCCTCCAGGCTGGCCGCGGTGCGGTAGACGCTGACCAGCAGAACGGTGGTCAGTGTCGCGGCCTCCATCGCGACCCAGAGAATTCCCATGTTGTTGGTCGTCAGTGCCAGCAGCATCGTGAAGCTGAACAGCTGGTACATGCTGTGATAAAGGCGCAGGCGCGGCGGGGTCATCTTGCCGTGGTCGCGCTCGATGCGCATGTAGGGCCGCGAGAAGATCGAGGTGGTGAAGCCGACGAACGCGGTCAGCGAGACGAGAAAGACGTTCAGCGCATCGATGTAGAACTCATTGCCCCACACCAGCAGTGGCCCGCCGTCGATGATCTGTATCGTGAGCACGCAAGCGGCGATGAAGGTACCCAGGCTGAAGGCTACATTGACGTCGCGTGCGTTGTCGTGGTGGCCGACCAGCGCCAGCGCGAGCCCGCCGACAAGCGGGGTTGCGAGGAGGAAGGCCAGGGCAAGCAACTCAGTCATCCTTGAGTTTTTCGAGATGGCTGATGTCCAGACTGTCGAACTGCTCGCGGATCTGAAACATGAACACACCCAGGATCAGCACGCCGATCAGCACATCCAGCGCAATGCCGAGCTCCACCACCATAGGCATGCCGTAGGTGGCTGAAGTGGCGGCAAAGAACAGGCCGTTTTCCATCGCCAGGAAGCCGATCACCTGCGGCACCGCCTTCGCGCGCGTGATCATCATCAGGAAGGACAGCAGTACGCAGGCCAGTGCGATGCCCAGCGTGCCACTGGCCAGCGCCGACGAGAGCCGCGCGATCGGCATCGCGAGGTCGAAAGCGAAGATCACGACCGCAATGCCGATCAGCATGGTCGTCGGGATATTGATCAGCGTCTCGACGTCCCAGCGAATATCGAGGCGGTCGATGACCCGGTGCAGCAGGTACGGGATCAACAGCACCTTGAGCACGAAAGTCACGCCGGCCGAGATGTACAGGTGCGGCTGGTTCGTCACGTAGCCAACCACGCCGGTTGCCAGCACCAGCGTCGCGCCCTGCATCGTGAACAGGTGAATCAGCGACAGGATGCGCCGCTGCGCGATCATCGCGAACGCCAGCATCAGCAGCACCGCACCGAGCAGATTGACGAACTGGGTCAGCAAGGCGCTCATCTCAGTGCCCGTCCGGCCGCATCAAGGGCACTGGGTTGCCCCCTGGGGGGCGGCGATCGAATTGACCCTGGAGGCATCGCATCATTGCCCCAGTAGCAGTTGCACCAGCATACCGATCACCGCCAGCAGGAAGGCGGTGGCCAGGAACTCGGGTACGCGGAAGATGCGCATCTTGGCTGAAAACGCCTCCAGCACGGCAAGCAGGAAGCCGCCGATCGCGAGCTTGAACACCAGTACGGGCAGCGCCAGCAGCATGGCCAGCGGGGCCCGAGCCTCGGCCACACCCCAGGGGAAAAACAAGGCCAAACCGATGCAGGAATAGGCGAACAGCTTCAGGCTGGCCGCCCACTCGATCAACGCCAGGTGGCGGCCCGAGTATTCCAGGATGAGCGCCTCGTGGATCATCGTCAGTTCCAGGTGCGTGGCGGGGTTGTCGACCGGCACGCGCGCGTTCTCCGCCAGCGACACCATTGTGAATGCAACACCGGCAAAGGCCAGGCCAGGGTAGATCGCCAGTTCGCGATGGGCGAGCGTCTCGACGATGGTGGTGAGCGAGGTCGATTTTGAGATGAGCGATGCAGAGAACAGCACCATCAACAGCGCCGGCTCGGCCAGGAAGCCGATCAGCATCTCGCGCCGCGCACCCATGGTGCCGAAGGCAGTGCCGATGTCCATTGCGGCCAGCGAGATGAACACGCGCGCCAGCGCAAACAGGCCGACCAGCGCGATCGCATCGGCCGCCGTCGCCAGTGGCAGGTCTGTGGAGACGGTGGGGATGATCGAGCATGCCAGCACCATACAGCCAAACACCACGTAAGGTGCGATGCGAAACAGGCGCGATGCGTTGTCGGCCACCATCGATTCCTTGTTGAACAGCTTGTGCAGCATCCGGTACGGTTGCCAGAGGCTGGGCGCGGATTTGTTCTGCAGCCAGGCACGCCACTGATTGACCCAGCCAGTCAGCAACGGCGCCATCGAGATCGCGAGGATGATCTCGAGCAACTGCGACAGAAAGCCGGAAAAGGTCATGTCTGCCCCCAGGTCACTGCGCGCCCGGCTCCCGGGGGGCGCAGCACTGCATGGAACCGGCCCGGCGCTGTGCTCATGATGACCTCATCGCATCACTGCCAGCAACGTGGCGATCAGGGTCAGGAAACTGTACAGCAGGTACACCGCGATGCGCCCCTGCTGCATCAGGCCGATCAGTCGCGCCAGGTACGTGGCCAGATGGGCAATCGGTACATAGAGCCAGCGCCAGAAGTGATCCTCGACCTTGACGCGATACCGCGGCTGTTCGTCGAAGGGCGACGGCAGCTCGCGCTGCATCAGGAAAAAGGGCTCGAAAATCTGGCGAATCGGCTGGCCGAAGCCTTCCGCCGTATCCTGCATGCGGGCGTTGCCCCATGGAAAACCGCAGGCCCAAGGCAGTCCGTGACGCACGCGACCGTGATAGAACCAGCGCACCAGCAGGTAAGCCAGTGCGAAGCTGCCCAGGATGCCGAGCAGGAAAATCACCGGCCCGTAGCTCGCCTGCTCGAGACTGTTCGGCGCCAACAGCCAGCCGCCGGCCGCCACCTTGGCCCCGAGACCCGACGCGACGAGCTGCTGCGTCACTGGGTCGATCAGTTGAATGAACTGGGTCGGCAGCAGGCCGAGCGCGATGCAGCCGAGCGCCAGCCACACCATGCCCGCGATCTCCCAACGTCCGGCGTCGTGGGCACCGGCGAGCTTGCCCTCGCGCGGCTGGCCGAGGAAGATCACACCAAAGAACTTGACCATCGTGTAGCCGGCCAGTGCGGCCACCAGAGCGATCATCGCGGCGACCACCGGGATCAGCATGGTCAGCAGCGGCAACGGCAGGCTCGGCGTGAACAGAAAGCTCTGCAGCAACAGCCACTCCGACACGAAGCCGCCGAGTGGCGGCAGACCGGCGCTGGCTAGCACACCGATCAGTGTCAGCCAGCCGACCCAAGGCATGGTGCGGATCAACCCTCCCAGCTTGCCGAGGTTTCTCTCGGACGTGGCGTGCAGGACGCTGCCAGTGCCGAGGAAGAGCAGACTCTTGAAGCAGGCATGGCTTGCGACGTGATAGAGCGTCGCTGTCAGGGCCAGTGCTGCCATCGGCCTCATATCGTAGGCCGAAAAGATCAGCGTCAGGCCGATGCCGACAAAAAGCAGGCCCATGTTCTCGATCGACGAATAGGCCAGCAACCGCTTCATGTCGGTCTGCACCGCCGCGAAGACCACGCCGAACAGGGCCGTGGCCAGGCCAACGGCCAGAAGCAGCCCGCCCCACCACCACATGCGCATGTGCAGCAAGTCGAAAGACACGCGCATCAGACCGTAAATGGCCGTGTTGAGCATGACACCGCTCATCAGGGCCGACACCGGCGAGGGTGCAGCCGGGTGGGCCTCCGGCAGCCATACATGCAGAGGCAGGATGCCGGCCTTGGCGCCGAAGCCAAATACGGCGAGCAAGAAACCGACCGAAGCCCATAAGGGTGTCGGGGCCTGCGCCCGCATGTTGGCGAAGGTGTAGTCGCCGGTGTTGGCCTGCAGCACGCCGAAGCACAGCAGGATGGCGATCGCGCCGATGCGCGCCATCGTGATGTAGAGGTAGCCGGCGCTGCGCACCTCCGGGATGCGGTGGTTCGCGGTCACCAGGAAAAACGACGAGAGCGCCATCGTCTCCCACATCACCATGAACGAGTAGGCGTCGTCGGCCAGCACGACTCCCGCCATGGTGACCAGAAACACGTGGTACTCCAGGCACAACAGGCCCGGCAACGTGCCTTCGCCCTTGCGAAAGTAGCCTGCCGCGAACGTTGAGATGCCAGCCGATGTTGCGCCGATCACCATCAGGAAGTACGCGGAAAGATTGTCCAGTCGCAGATGGAATGGCAATGCCGGCAGACCGATGGGCAGCACGGCGACTTCAGGCGTGCCAAGCACCGCACCGAAAGCCAGGCCGAAAAGCGCCAGCCCGAGCAGGCCGCCGGCCGGGAAAAGCACGCGGGACACCAGGACGAGACGATGCAGGGCCATGACCCCTGCGGCCCCCACGATCAGCCAGCCCAGCATGACCACGAGCATCCAGTCGAGGATGAGCCAATGCGCGACGGGGAGCAGGCTGCTCATGAACCAGGCCGGCGCGCTACACGTCGCTTCACAGGAGGTGGTTTACCGCTTGTCAAGGCTGGCGTTGCCAAGGCCGGGGCAACATGATCAACCGGCTCGGAGTCGTTCACAGGTAACCTGCCCGGCGTGTACTGGACACCATGCTGCGCGAGGTAGCCGCGGATAAGTTGTCGCACCACCTGCGATACCGTCAGATCCTGTTGCGCGCAAAGGCGCTCCAGTGCCGCCTTCTTGTTCGGATCAATGAGCAGCGTTAGCCGCGCGGTCTTGAGCTCCATACATCCTCGGTATGACAATGCGATGGTTACATGCGTCACATCGTACATGAATGCCATGTGATCAACAAACGCCTAACGTCGCAGGTCTTTCAGCGCCAGACGAATGCGATTGAATGCCGGAAGAAGATGCGCGCGCACATCGGACTTGAATTCTTGCGGCAATGCTTCCGTGCATACGGAATGATTGAGCATCAGATCGCCTTTGCACACGAACGCCACGACATTCGTACAAGTAGCGGCGCTGACTCGCAAGATGGGAGCGTCAAAGCTTCGGGCGATCCTTTCGATGTATTGCCCAGAATCGCTGTCATCGCCGTCCAGATTAAAAACCGCGATCCCGCCGCGGCGCAATGCTGCAAAGCAGTCATCGTAGAAGCTCTGCGATGACAGCTGAGGCGGAATCCCCTCTGCCGCAAAGCCGTCTACAAGCAAGGTATCGAGCAAGTCCTCCGCTGTCCTGACGAAGTCCGCCCCGTCGCCCAAAACCACGGAGAATCGCTCGCCATCCGGTGGAACATGGAACTTGTCGCGAAGCGAGAGGACGTGCGGATTGACCTCAACCGCGGTGATTCGCGATTCCGTCAGGTAACGGTGGCAGAACTTGGCCAGCGAGCCGCCGCCCAACCCGATGATGGCGATATGCTCGGGCTGGCTCATGAACAGCAGGAATCCCATCATCAAGCGCGTGTATTCCAGGCTCAGCCAGTCCGGCTGGTCGAGAAACATCCGGCTTTGCATCTCCAGGCGGGTGAAATGCAGTGACCGGGTACCCGGTGTCTCGATCACGAAGGGCTCCGCATGCTGCAGGGCTTCGAAGGAATTGGGCATCTTTTCTGCTGAACCGGCTGTTACAGGGTTTCTCGAGGTTGCCATCCTGATGCGTCCTTGACCCTCGCCAGGTCGGGCACCAGCTGGGCCCACGCCTCAGGGGGCAGATGCGGCGGGCAATGCAACGGGCTGTGCAATAGCGTGCCTGCGAGCGCGCCCCTGCATGCAAAGGCTATGGTATTGCTGCGCTCGTGGTCATTGATGGCGGTCAGCATACGTTCCTCAAAACTTCTTTTCAGACGATCCATGCAGACTGCGGAGTCTTGGTGGTGAGAATGAAAATTCGCCACCAGAACACCATGGGGTTCAAGCAGGTCAAAGCAGTTGTCGTAGAAGGTGCGAGAGGCAAGGCACGCTGGCAGCCCATCACTGTCGAATCCGTCGACCAGAATCACGTCGTATCGGCACTGGGCTGTACGGACAAAGTCGGCCGCATCCGCCTCATGAACATGGAAGCGATGGTCGTCTTTGGGAACCTCAAATTTATCGCGCAGGGCGATGACATGGGGGTTGATTTCAATCACCTCAATTCGCGATTTGGGCAGGTACCGGTAGCAAAACTTCGCTAGCGAGCCACCACCAAGACCCACCATCGCGATACTGCCGGGACGGGGAACCAGCAGCAAAAACCCCATCATGAGTCGCGTGTACTCCAGCAACAGCAGGTCTGGCCGGCCGATCTGCATCCTGCTTTGAATGTCGCAGTCCGAGAAGTACAAAGTCTTCGAGGTCAGCGTTTCGTCGACGAATGGCCGCAGATGCTGGTGGTACTCAGGATGGTCTGGCATGGGTGGCTCGAATGAATGGGCGGAACAGCGTCGTTTCGCAAAACAGTTGACTGAACGTGTCACCTTGAATTTCGGTGACGACCAAGGTGGTCGTGCTGGTGGTCATGCACATGGCGGTGGACGGAGTCCGGATATGAATGGACCGTGCACCTCCATTCAGGCGCGGCGCAGCCGATCAGCTGCACGGCTCCTGCAGGAAAAGTTCAAGGCTTCGTTTTGAGGCGAGGTGCACCCGGGATTACCCAGCTGCATTTCTCCCCGAGGCTTGCGGGGCCGTTTCATGGCGACAGCGGTGTAGACCAAACCAGCCGAACCAGGCCGTTTGCTATGTGTGGCAGCCTCATGCCAGTCGCGAGCACTCTGGTGGTCGGCGCGATGGGCAGTGCCGTCTTGAGTTGGGCAAAGACCAGGAACGATACTTCCGATGTGGGAGCCTCGCGGTCCAATCGATCGCTCTCAACCAGCAATTTCGGCAACACATCACCCGGCGGGGTGTCGCGATCAAAGTAGATGCGTACGATTTGATCACCAGGCAGGTGAAGGCGCGCGCATTCATCGGTGCCTTGGGAGATCAGTTCCAGCGGAAGGCCCTTGAGCACTGCATGCTCTTTGACAAGGTGCTCCAGCGTCAGGCTGACAGCAGTCCTGAGCAACTCGACGTCCAGCAACTGCGCCTGGGCCCCCTCTCCTCCGAGCAGGCTGGCGAGATCTTCTCCGCGATCCGGGCCTTTATACCGAATACAGCTCAGCCCCAGATCAGTTTCTGTCTCGCAGGCACGAGCAACTTCAAATGGTTCTCGCGCCGCGTAGCAAACCGATTCCAGCCATGCGACAGCTGCGACGAAGTGGTCAAATTCATACGCAGCGTCGGGGAAACGGGCAACGAAAGGTTGCGGATCAAACACGTCATCGATTCTTCGCACAATCGGCGACGCCCAGTGAACTTCATCGCGGCGTTTCCAAACCGCACCGAATACACGGCTGAAGCCTCCCGATCGCGGCGTGTACCGCAGCAGCTTGATGTGCCGGTTCACGGGATCCGTCGGCTTGTTCGATTGCCCGGCGCTCATTGGGCAACCTCCGCGCTACGCGCTGCGGGATTCGCCTTGGGAACGGCCCGGCGGCTCATTGAGTAACCTCCGCCCTGCGCGCTGCGGTATTCGCCTTGGGAACGGCCCGGCGGCTCATGGCATTTCCCTTTGGATTTTCTTGCCGAGTGACCAGAAATCTTTCAGGAGAGGAGGTGCGGCCAATACCATGAGGAGGGTGGCCACGGGCACTGTTGCCGCAAAGCCCAAAGCCTTGAACGCCACAGCGCCGATCACGCCCCCAACAAAAAACAATCCGAGAATGGCCGCGTGGATAACCAGCTTGTCGCGATCGGCCTTCACGAAGTGCTCGATATTGGTTTCCCGCGTGCGGTTCCAGTAGATCAGTCGTCCCAGCTCAATGCCGAGATCCGTGATCACCCCCGTCATGTGTGTAGTTCTGATCTCGGCCTTGGATATTTTGGTGACGATCGCATTCTGCAGTCCCATGATGAAGCACAACAGTAGCACGGTGGACGGCACAAACAGTTCACTGAAAAGCTGAAGGTTGGCCCCCAGCAAGCCAAAGATCAGAAGCAGGACCGCTTCGAGCATGAGCGAAAGTGCGAACTCGCCATGCATCTGCCGCCGCCGCGCCCAATTAATCAGTACTGCGGTTGTTGCGGCGCCACAAAGAAATGAGGCAAGCGACGCAATTCCTGCGAAAACCAAAACAGTGTGACCCCAGACCAGGTCGTCCGCGATGGCAGACAGAATTCCGGTCATGTGAGAGGTATAGCGCTGCACCGCAAGAAACCCCCCAGCATTGATAGCGCCAGCAATACACGCAAGCATTCCGCCCAATTGGCGATTGCTCCGTCGCGTTCTGACGCGATGGGTCAGGCCGTGGAGAAAGTTTGCCGGTGTAAAAAAAACGAGCTTTGCCAGCCCGTCGACCTCGTTGCGCATAAATTGAATATAGTTTGCATTCAATTCAATTGCAATTATAATTTCATTATCATGTCATTCGATTAGGTGAATGCGGGCGCATGAGCATGAATATAGGAGCCTCAATGGAGCTAAAGACGGCGCGACTGACGGTCCTGATTGATCCGGCAAAGAAACTGGCGTTCGAGGGCTTGTGTGCAAAACAGGACGTCACCCCCTCCCAAGTCGTACGAAGGCTCATCCGCGAGTACCTGATCGAGCATGGCGTCGAATTCACGCCATCCGGGACTTCAAAATCGTCCAGAAGAGGGCGCACATCTTGAGGATCGGGGAACGGGAGAGGGCTTGCACTGCGCGGCGGCCAAGATTGATCCGATTCTGACGGTCGCGGAAAGCGCCGCGCAAGGGCTGGTAGTCCGGCTGAATATGCTGGAGCAGTTACACAAGGCCATTTGCTGCGCGGCGGCCGCTGGTGGTCGCCGGGCTCAATGCACAGCCAAAAACCGTGATGGCGCGCTCAGGTTTTCTGGAAAAGATCGAATCGCTGTAAAAAACCAGGGGCCTGGGACGCAGGGGGTTAAAAAGGATTGCTCCTGAGGGTGAGAGACTTGCTCACAGTGCTCACAGTGCTCGGAGCGCCCAGGCTGTCAGCTGCCGCGATAGGTCGAACAGCTCCAGGGGGTGCACAGCATCGGCACATGGTAGTGCTGCTTCACATCGAAGATGGCGAAACGCAGCGGCACGACTCTGTCGACGAACACGGGGTCGGCCAGGCGCGCCCCCTGGCGCTCGTAAAAGTCGCCGAGGTGAAAACTCAGCTCGTATTCGCCGACCGCCGCAGCCTCCGGCACGAGCACTGGCTGATCGGTGCGGCCGTCGGCGTTGGTCGTCACGGTCTTGACCAGCTTCCAGCTGCCGTCTTGCCCGCGCACCGAGAAGTCGATCCGCATGCCGGCACCCGGGCGGCCTGTGAAGTTGTCGAGCACATGGGTAGAAATGCCTGCCATCGTGGTTGCTCCTGAGTCCTGTTTTGTTTCAGCTGCCGCGGTAGTACGAATAGCCCCAGGGCGAGAACAGCGCCGCCAGGTGCACGCGCCGGGAAGCGTCGTGGATCGCAAAGCGCAACGGCACCTTCATGAGGAACGAAGGCTGCGGCAGCTGGGCGCCCATCTGGGCGAAGTACTCGTCGAGATGCAGCAACACCTCGTAGCGGCCGCTGCGGTAGGCGTCGCCGATCAGCAGCGGTTCGGCGGGGCGACCGCCGGCGTTGGCCCGCACAGTCTTCAGCAACTGCCAACGCTCACCGTCGAAGCGGGAGAGATCTAGCCTCAGCCCGGCGCCGGTCGCGCCGTGGAAGGTGTCGATCGCGTGGACCGTCAGCCGCGGCGACACGCCGGCCTGCGAACTGGGCGCGACAGTCAGGCCGGCGGGAACCGCGGCAGGCGCGTCTGCGGCCGCCGCGAACCCCGGTGCCAGCGCCGCGCCCCCTATCAGCAACCTGGCGCGCAGCACGCCGCGCCGCGGCATCGGGTCGGCCGGTGGCGATATCGTTTCGTCTTTCATGCCGCCATCCTGGCTTCCACCCGTAGCCGCGTGATGCAGGCGATTTGCGCCAGCGCTTCGTTGAGTTCGAGCTCGCTCTCCCGTACCAGGCGGCTTCGAAACAGGCTGAAGATCTCGGTCTTGCTGTGGCGACGCACGGCGACGATGAACGGAAAGCCGTGGCGCTCGCGGTAACGGGCATTGAGCTCGCGCAACTCGCCCATCTCACCCTGGCTCAGCGCGTTCAGCCCGGCGCTGGCCTGCTCGCCCACCGACTCACGGGTCATGGTGCCGGCCTGCGCCTCCTTGCCGGCGAGCTCGGGGTGGCCGCACAGAAAGGCGACCTGCGCGTCCCGCGGCGCAGCGCGAACAGCACCCATCATGGCCGCATGCAAGGCGTCCAGGCTGGCAAACGGCCGCGAGGCCCACGCTTTTTCAGTCACCCATGGGGAATGCTCGAAAGTTCTGCCCAGCGCGGCGACGAAGTCGTCCTGCTCCATGGCGTTGACAGCGTCGAGACCAAGCGCGAATGTCGTTTCAGTCATGGCGGTTTTCCCGTGTTGATCAGGCTTTTTGAAAGCTCGCCCTGACGGCCGCATGGGTCTTGTGGATGCGCGGGACGAACTTCAGGATCAGCAGCGTCGCGCAGATCTCGAACGCGGCCACCACGTACAGGCCGGCGGACAGCGAGCCTGTCGAGGTCTTGATGAGGCCGAGCATCCAGGGCGCACCGAAGCCAGCCAGGTTGGCCACCGAGTTGATCAGCGCCACACCGCCAGCCGCCGCCGCGCCAGACAGGAAGCGGTTGGGCATTTGCCAGAACACCGGAATGGCGCTCATGGTGCCGACGATGGCCAGCGTGAGCATTGCCAGGGTCAGCAAGGGGCTGGTCTTGAGCACCGTGGCAATCACCAGCAGCGAGGCAGACCCGAGTGCCGCCGCAATGCCGCAGTGGTAGCGTGACTCCTGCTGCTTGTCGGAATGGAATCCGTTCAGGATCATGCCCGCCGCACCGCACAGGTAGGCGCCCGCCATGATCCAGCCGACCGCCAGCGGGCTGGTGAAGCCGACTTCCTTGACCAGCGTCGGGCCGTAGAAGGTCAGTGACGAGTTCGCCGCGATGATGCAGAAATAGATAAGGATCATCAGCCAGATCTTCGAGTCCTTCAGCGAAGCCAGCATGCTGTGCTCGCGATGGCCCAGGGCCTTGGCGTCGCGCTCCAGGTCGGCGTGCACCAGATCGCATTCATGCTGCGTCAGCCACTTGGCTTGTTCGGGCTTGTCGGTCAGGTAGAACCAGGTCACGAAGCCCGCAATCACCGACGGAATGCCTTCCAGCAGAAACACCCACTGCCAGCCCTGCCAGCCGTTGACACCGTTGAAAGTGGTCATGATGAAGCCCGCCAGCGGCCCGCCGATCACGCCCGCCAGCGCCGAGGCCGACATGAACATGCCGAAAGCCTTGGCCCGGCGGTCGTTCGGGAACCAGAACGTGAGGTAGAGGATGATGCCGGGGTAAAAGCCCGCTTCAAACACGCCGAGCAGGAAGCGCAGGAAGTAAAACATCTGTGGCGTCGTCACGAACATCATCGCGATGCTGGTCAGGCCCCAGCCTATCGTGATGCGCATGATGGTTTTTTTGGCGCCGATTTTTTGCAGCAGCAGGTTGCTCGGTACTTCAAAGAACAAGTAGCCAAGGAAGAAAATGCCGGCGCCCAGGCCGTAGACCGCTTCGCTCCATTTCAGGTCGTCGAGCATGGTCAGCTTGACGAAGCCGATGTTGACGCGGTCTATCCAGGCGAGGATCCACAGCACCATCAAAAACGGGATCAGCCGCAGGAAAATTTTCTTGTACACATTGTCCAGCTCCGTCTTGGCGGGTGCTTGGGCAAGGGGTAGCGTGACGCTTGCTGTACTCATGCTTGTCTCCAATGTCGTTTGGGGTGAACCACGGGCCGGTCGGGCCCTGCGGTTTCGCTTGCACCTTCACATTCAGGCGCACAATTCACGCGCCTTGCGAGGAGCAGCCAGTCTACGGACAAGCGGTGCGCCCCGCGCACGAGGATTGCTATAAGCAGAATTGCGGAATCCGAATACCATGGAGCCCGAAGCATAAGAAAACCCACCCATGAGCAGACCCGCCGATCCCGTCGACAGCTACCTGCTGCGCGTGCTGGTGACCCTGGTGACAGAGCGCAATGTATCGCGCACCGCCATCCGGTTAAATCAGTCCCAACCTGCCATCAGCATCGCGCTTAAGAAACTGCGGGAGATTTTTGGCGATCCCTTGCTGGTGCGCGAGAAGGGCGGCATGGCACCCACCGACCGGGCGCTGGTGCTGCGCGAACACGCCCGGCGAGCGCTCGGCGAGATTGACGCGATGCGCGCCGACGCCGATCAGTTCGATCCGGCGTCAAGCACGCAGACCTTTCGCATCGGTTCGCCGGATTTCATGGCGGCGCCTTTCCTGGCCGGAGCCGTCGAGACTTTTCGGCGTCAAGCACCTCGCGCCCGGCTCATGGTGCAGCCGCTCGGGACCGACTTCGACTACGAGCGCGCGCTGGCGCAGGGTGACCTGGATGTGGTCATTGGCAACTGGCCCCAGCCGCCGCAGCAGTTGCACCTGTCGGTTCTGCTCGAAGACGAGGTGGTCTGCCTGATGAGCAGCCACGACCGGCGGGCTGCCCGCGGCCTGACCCGCGAGCAGTACCTCGCCGCGCGTCATATCGTGCCCTTGCCGTATTCGCAGGCGCAGCGCGGTGTCGTCGAAACCCATTTCACCAGCCTGCGCGTGTCGCGCGATGCCTGCGTCGTCGTGCCGTTTTTCGAACTGGCACCCTACCTGCTGGTGAACACCGACCTGGTGTTCACGACGTCGCGGCATTTTGCGGCCCACTTCGCGCGCACACTGCCGCTGACCATCTCTACGCCGCCGTTTGATTTTCCGCGCATGCGCTTTTACCAGCTCTGGCACGAGCGCTCCCAGCATTCGCCGCCGCACCGCTGGTTTCGCGACCTGCTGTCGCACGCTGCTCGCCGCGTGACGCAGGCGAATCCGCAGCCCGCTCCCACTCCCACTCCCACTCCCGGCAAGGTCAAGGGTACGAAGAACAGCTGAAGTTTTATTTGCGCACGGAATTGCTGACGCGCAGCGCCGCAGCCTCGCGCAGCACCGCTGCGGCCGCCTCGGCCAGTACCGGGCCGTCCACCTGCACCGCAGGCGAGGCATTGGCCAGAACCTCAGCGCAGCGAATCGGCAGCACCGTGTCAGCGCCCATCAGCCCAGCCATGACATCGTTGGAAGCGGCGTACACCACGCGGCCCACGCCGGCCCAATAGAGGGCGCCGCTGCACATGGCGCAGGGCTCGCCGCTGGCGTACACCGTGCTGCCGCGCAGCGTCGCCTGGCCCAGTCGCGATTCGGCCTCGCGCAGCAGCACCATTTCGGCGTGGTTGGTGGCATCGCCGCTGGTTTGTTGGGTGTTGCCGGCCACATGCAGCACCCGGCCGTCTGCCGAGACGAGAGCTGCGCCATAAGGGCTGTTACCTGCCTGGAGCGCGACCCGCGAGGCGTCGATGGCGAGTTGCATGGGCGTGAGGTCGTCGGGGGAGATGGTCATGCGGTCCTTTCCGGGGAGATGTCGTCAATCGTGGGCGCGATCAGACCATGGCGCCGGTCAACAGCAGATAGCCAGGCAGCCAGCCGGTCAGGACGCCTGTACTGATCGCCACGCAGGCCACCAGGCGAGACACCGGCTTTTGCAGCGCCAGCAGCAGGAAATACAACAGCCACAGCACGCCCCAGGCGGCCCAGGACAGGCCCAGCCAGACGTCCCAGGTGCTGACGGCGCCGCGCAGCGTATCGACAGCCACCGGCACGGCGGTGATGGCAACGAACAGGCTGAACCATCCGAGCCCACGGCCGTCGGCTCCGCTCAGGCGGTTGATGGCCACCCACAGATAGGTGAAGGAAAAAAGCAGGGACAGTGCGGCGGCCTTGATCGACGCGGCGTCGGCGTCCGCGCCGAAAGCGTACTTCAAGGCCACCAGCAGGGTCACTGCGCCGGTGAACAGGTTGATGACCCAAACTTCGCGATCGCCGAAGCGGCCAAGCATCCACAGCCCATTGAGAATGAGCACCGCGCCCACGTAAAACAGCACCAGGCCCGGCAGCATGCTAGATCCTCGCCAAGCCTACGCAGCCGGGCAGGGACCGCACCGGACACTGAAAGCCCACACGAATTACCCGGTCAGCACCCGCAATGAGGTCGGCGGCAAAGAATTTCATGGGCGCATGATAGCCCAAAATTCAAAATTGTATACAGTCTTGTGGACAACGCTTTACCCAAGCCTTGGCTTTTCGCCTGCCGCAAGGTCGGCCTTGCCCGGCGGCAACCTACCTGTTGCCGCCCAACTCCGTTTTGGGGTCGTCCACCGAGCCGGTCCTGATGACCCGCAAATCAGGATCAAAGACCGCCGTAAAAATCCGCGGGGTATTGGGATCGCTGAGATAACGCCAGTCGTAATGCGTTTCCTGCTTGAGCGAGTAAGGCGTGATCTTCATTGGCTTGCCGAGCATCTTGCGCACCTGCTCCATGCGCATGCCGGGAAGCACCTTGGCAAAGGTCCGCGGCGTCAGCACCTGGCGCAGTGCGCTCATCTTGCCGTCCGCGCCTATGGTGATCATGTAATTGACCTGGCCCTCGGGCTGGCGGTTGTATTCAAAGGTCCGTGCGCCGGGTTCGGCAGTAACACCCGGCAACGGTGTGTCGGCCATGTCGGAGGCCTCCCAGATTTTTTCGGGCTCGCCGAAACGCGCCCGGACATCGGCCTCGGTGGACACACCTTCCTCCAGTTCGGCAATGCGCTGCGGGTCGCAGCCGGCCAGCCCGAGAACAAATGACAGCAGGCCCATACAAGCAATCGTCCTTCTGGAAGTTTTAGTGGCTGGCGGCAGCGAGGGCCCCTGCGGGCCGACCGGTGAAAAGGCCACCGGAACAGGCGCGGAGACAGGTAACAATGAGCGCAAGGCAGACCCCCGGTAAAATCAGTCAACTACATGTTTTAGGCAGTTTAGACCCATGTCCTTCTTTCGCCGCCCCGACTACACCTCCGAAGTCACCCAGTTCATTGACCAGCTCAAGGCGAAGAAGCCCACACTGGAGGCCGAACAGCGGGCCGGCCGGGCCCTGCTGTGGGACAAAAAGCTGAGCCTGCAGGACGAGGCCGATTACAGCGACGCCCGTGTCCCGCAGCAGCCCTATGTGTACGGCACGAGCAATCACCCCAACGGCAAGTAATTGCCAAACAGGCTTCCGACCCCGAAAACCGGGAATAAGCAGCTCTATTTTTAGCAGCTATATTTTTTATAGCAAACCTGCCTTGTCACCCCCGGCTGCGGTTGCCGCAATATGTCCCAGAATCCTTCCCTGCCCTCTCCCCAGGATCTGCCGCCCGCAGCCGGTCAGGACCTGCCCGCCAACCTGGACCCGGACATGCCGGAAGTGATCGACCAGGTGGCGCTGGCCCGGCTCTATGGCGAGCCGCTGTTTGCGATGCCGCACGACCTGTACATCCCGCCGGATGCCCTGCAGGTGTTTCTGGAGGCATTCGAGGGCCCGCTGGACTTGCTGCTCTACCTGATCCGCAAGCAGAACTTCAATATTCTCGACATCCCGATGGCGGCGGTCACGCGCCAGTACCTCACCTATGTCGACGAGATCCGCGCCACCAACCTGGAGCTGGCGGCCGAATACCTGCTGATGGCCGCGATGCTGATCGAGATCAAGTCGCGCATGCTGTTGCCGCCCAAAAAGGTGGCCGAGGGCCAGGAAGCCGAAGACCCGCGCGCCGAGCTGGTACGCCGCCTGCTCGAGTACGAGCAGATCAAGCTGGCCGCCCACAGGCTCAACGAGGTGCCGCAATTCGGCCGCGACTTCCTGCGTGCGCAGGTCTATGTGGAGCAGTCGCTGCAGCCGCGCTTTCCCGACGTCAACGTGGTCGACCTGCAGGAGGCCTGGCGCGACATTGTCAAGCGCGCCCGCCTGGTGCAGCACCATGTCATCTCCCGGGAAGAGCTCTCGGTGCGCGAGCACATGAGCATCGTGCTGCGTAAGCTGCAGGGCCGCAAGTTCCTCGAATTTGAAGACCTGTTTGACGCCACACGCGGCATGCCGGTGCTGGTGGTGACCTTCATCGCGCTGCTCGAATTGTCCAAGGAAGGCCTGCTCGAAGTCACGCAGGCCGAAGCTTTTGCCCCGGTTTACGTGCGCCTGGCCTACACCCCCGCCTGATATTCATCCTCCATGCCTGATTCAACTGCCCCTGTGCAACATGTGTTTGATGTGCTGGTCGTCGGCAGCGGCCTGGCCGGCCTGACGGCGGCGCTGCAACTGGCCCCCACCCACCGCGTGGCCGTGCTGACCAAGCGCGCGATGAACGACGGCTCCAGCGGCTGGGCCCAGGGTGGTATTGCCGCCGTGATGGCCGAGGACGACAGCTTTGAGTCGCATGTGGACGACACCCTGGTGGCGGGCGCCGGCCTGTCGGATCCGGCCGCCACCCGTTTTGTGGTGGAAAACGCGCCGCAAACCATTGCCTGGCTGCAGGAGATGGGCGTGCCGTTCTCGCAGGAGGATGGCCAGAACGGTCGCTTGCACCTGACGCGCGAAGGCGGCCACAGCGCCCGGCGCATCGTGCATGTGACGGACGCCACCGGCGCCGCCGTGCAGCGCACGCTGATCGGGCAGGTACGCCGCACGCCCAACATCACGCTGTTTGAGAACCACACGCTGGTCGACCTGATCACCGCCCGCAAGCTGGGCCACACCTCGGCGGCTGAACCCGACCGTTGCCTCGGCCTGTATGCGCTCGATGAAGCCACCGACAAGGTCCTCACCTTCAGCGCGCCGCACACCATCCTGGCCACCGGGGGCGCCGGCAAGGTCTACCTGTACACCACCAACCCCGACACCGCCACCGGTGACGGCGTGGCGGCGGCCTGGCGTGCCGGTTGCCGCGCGGCCAACATGGAATTCATCCAGTTCCACCCCACCTGCCTGTACCACCCGCACGCCAAGTCGTTTCTGATCAGCGAGGCGGTGCGCGGCGAAGGCGGGCGCCTGCTGCTGCCCGAATCGGCGGGCGGCACGCGCTTCATGCCCCAGCACGATGCCCGCGCCGAACTGGCGCCGCGCGATGTGGTGGCGCGCGCAATCGACTTCGAGATGAAAAAGCACGGCCTTGATTGCGTGCACCTGGATATTTCACACGAGCCGCTGGCCTTCATCCTGGCGCATTTCCCCAATATCTACGCCCGCTGCCTGGAGTTCGGCATCGACATTTCGAAGCAGCCGATTCCCGTGGTGCCGGCAGCGCACTACACCTGCGGCGGCGCGCTGACCGACCTGGACGGCCGCACCGACCTGCCCGGCCTGTATGCGATTGGCGAGACGGCCTGCACCGGCCTGCACGGCGCCAACCGGCTGGCCAGCAACTCGCTGGTGGAATGCATGGTGTTTGCACGCGCCGCGGCGCAGGACATCGTTCGGACGCCACGCCCCCAGGTGCCCGCCCTGCCTGAATGGGACGACAGCCGCGTTACCGACGCCGACGAGGCCGTGGTGATTTCACACAACTGGGATGAGCTGCGCCGCTTCATGTGGGACTACGTGGGCATCGTGCGGACCAACAAACGCCTGGAGCGCGCCGCCCACCGCATCACGCTGCTGCAGGGCGAAATCCAGGAGTACTACGCGCATTTTCACGTCACGCGCGATTTGCTGGAGCTGCGCAACCTGGTGCAGGCGGCCGAACTGATTGTTCGCTCGGCCCAGGCCCGGCATGAAAGCCGCGGCCTGCATTTCAGCCGGGATTACCCGGCCATGGCGGCCACGGCAACGCCCACCATCCTCGTGCCGCCCACGGCCTGACGCCACGCGGGCATCACGCGGTGCGCGGCTCCAGGTCCGCCGCCAGCCAGCCGCGCAGGCTGTTCACAAAAGCCAGCGCCTGCACCCGCGGCAGATCCTCCAGGCGCACCACGGTTTCCGTCACACGGCCTTCGCGCAAGGCATTGGCACGCCCTACGCCTCCCAGCAATCCGCACCGCAGCGCCGGCGTGACCCAGCGGCCGTCCAGCAGCAGCGCCACATTGCCGCGTGTGCACTCGGTGATCTCGCCGTCGGCATTCCACAGCAAGGTATCGAACACGCCCGCCTGCGTGGGCGTAAAGGCGTCGTAGTGGGCACGCCGGGTGGTCTTGAAGCGCACGAATTCATCGTGCGCCTCTGCGATGGCACGGTCGGCCAGGCGCAGGCGCACGCGCGCCGGCCCGGGATCCAGCGCATGGGCCTCGGCCTGCAGCCGGCCCTGCGCATCCAGCAGCAGCCGCACGCGCCAGGCACCCTGGGCATGGGCCCGCACCAGGGCCTGCAGCGACTGCTCCACCTGAAGGGCATCCCAGGGGTAGCCGAAATGCCGGGCGGCCTGCGCCATGCGCGCCAGATGCGCGTCGGCATCACGCAGACACCCGTCCTTCAATCCCAGCGTTTCCAGCAGCGCGAACGGCGCGCTGGCACGCTGCACAAAGGCCTGCTTGTGGCGCCACTCCTGCCACTCGCCCTCGGCGCTGGCGTCCGCCGTAATGCCGCTGCCAATGCCGCAGCGCAGCGTCCCACCGCACAGGGTCACGGTGCGGATGGGCACATTGAACGTGGCCCTGATGCCGTCTTCGCCCGGCCGCACCACGCCAACGGCGCCGCAGTACACACCCCGCGCCTGCGGCTCCAGCGCGTGGATCATCTGCATGGCGCGCACCTTGGGCGCGCCGGTCACCGAGCCGCAGGGGAACAGCGCGGCAAAGACATCCGCCAGCGAACAGCCCTCGCGCGTGCGCGCCTCCACGTCCGAGGTCATCTGCCACAGCGTGGACAGCGCCTCGGTGTGGAACAGGCGCGGCACCCGCACGCTGAACGGCCGGGCGATGCGCGACAGGTCGTTGCGCAGCAGGTCCACGATCATCACGTTCTCGGCGCGCTCTTTGACCGATGTGCGCAGGGCCTCGGCCTGCGCGGCATCGTCATGCGGCAAAGCGCCGCGCCGCGCCGTCCCCTTCATGGGCCGTGTCAGGATATGGCCGCCATGCCAGTCAAAAAACAGCTCGGGGGATACCGACAGCACCTGTGCATCGCCGGTGTCCAGAAAGGCCGCATAGCCACCGGGCTGGGCCCGCTGCAGGGCGGAAAAGAGGGCGCGGGCCGCATCACCGCCCGGCTCGCCGCGCAGCGTGCCCAGCAGCGGCGCGGTGAAGTTGACCTGGTACAGCTCACCCTGGGCAATGGCGCGTTGGATGCCTGCCAGCGCCGCGTCAAAAACGGGGCGCGGGCAGGTCTCCTGCCACTGCACCTGGACGGCCGCATCCGCCGCATCCACAGCGTCCGCCGCGTCCCCGGGCCATGGCAAAGCCTCGTCGTACACCGCAAACCATGCCAGGGGCCCGTCCGCCGGATGTACGGCCAGCGCGGCATCGAAGGCGGGCGCGGCCTCGTAGCGCAGGTAACCCACGCACCAGGCGCCCTGCTGTGCAGCCTCCTGCACGGCGTCCAGCACCGCGCGCACCTGCTGCGGCTCGCGCGCCACCAGCACCTGGCGCGCCACGCCAAAGGCCTGGCGCAGACGTGGCCCGTCGGGATGGTCCGGATTGGAGAAGTCGATGAGTGCCGAAAAGGCGCCCATCAGGCCGCGCCGATGTTCGGCACCAGCGCGCCCGCCGGCTGGCCGGCCTTCAGCGCAGCGGTAAATGCCAGCATGCGGTCAATCGGCAGGCGGGCACGCAGGCCCAGCGCCGGATCAATGTGAATTTCATTGCGGCCGGTCTCCAGCACATGGGCCAGGCCCGCCAGGCTGTTCATGGCCATCCAGGGGCAGTGCGCGCAGCTCTTGCAGGTCGCGCTGTTGCCAGCCGTCGGCGCCTCGATGAAGATCTTGCCGGGGTTGAGCGTGCGCAGCTTGTGCATCATGCCGCTGTCGGTGGCAACAATGAACTCCGGGGCGTCCAGTTCGCGCGCGGCTTTCAGGATGGCCGAGGTCGAGCCCACCGCATCGGCCAGCGCCACCACATCGGCCGGTGACTCGGGATGCACCAGCACCCTGGCATTCGGGTGTTCCTTCTTGAGCGCTTCGAGCTCGAAGGCCTTGAATTCGTCGTGCACGATGCAGGTGCCGTTCCAGAACACCATGTCGGCGCCGGTCTGGCGCTGGATGTAGCCGCCCAGGTGTTTGTCGGGCGCCCACAAAATCTTGTGCCCCTTGTCTTTCAGTGCCTGCACAATGTCGAGCGCGCAGCTGGACGTGACCACCCAGTCGGCGCGCGCCTTCACGGCCGCGCTGGTGTTGGCATAGACCACCACGGTGCGGTCGGGGTGCGCGTCGCAAAAAGCGCTGAACTCGTCGACCGGGCAACCCAGGTCCAGCGAGCAGGTCGCGTCGAGGTCGGGCATCAGCACGCGCTTTTCGGGCGAAACAATCTTGGCCGTTTCGCCCATGAAGCGCACGCCCGAGACCACCAGCGTCTGCGCCGCATGGCTCTGGCCAAAGCGCGCCATCTCCAGCGAGTCGCTGACGATGCCGCCGGTTTCCTCGGCCAGGTCCTGCAGGTCGGGGTGCACGTAATAGTGCGACACCATCACCGCGTTGCGCTCCTTCAGCAGCTGGCGAATCTTGTCCTTGAGCGCGGCGCGCTGCTTGGGGCCGGGCTCGACCGGTACACGCGCCCAGGCGTGCCGGGTGTCGCACGCCGAGGCGCCCGGAACCGCCGCCGGGTGCGGCGAGTCGTATTCAACATCAATCACGGCGGTCATCGCAATTCCTTACAGATCGTGAAAGCGCATCGAGAAATCAATGGCCTTGACGTCCTTGGTCAGGCCGCCAATGGAAATCCGGTCCACTCCGGTTTCGGCCAGGCTGCGCAGGCTTTCCTGCGTCACGCCGCCGGAAATCTCCAGGCTGGCGCGCCCCTCGTTGATGCGCACCGCCTCGCGCAACTGTGCCAGGTCCATGTTGTCGAGCAGGACCATGCGGGCACCGGCATTCAGGGCCTGCTGCAACTCGGCCAGGTCTTCAACCTCGATCTGCACAAAATCAGCCTGTGCCGCCACCGCGGCCGCGCGCGCCAGCACCTGCGCAATGCCGCCGGCAGCGGCAATATGGTTTTCCTTGATCAGCACCGCGTCATACAGGCCGACCCGGTGGTTGGTGCCGCCGCCGGTGCGCACCGCGTATTTCTGCGCCAGGCGCAGGCCGGGCAATGTTTTGCGGGTGTCGACGATCTGCGCCCGCGTGCCTTGCACCACAGCGACATAGCCAGCCGTTTTGCTGGCCACCGCGCTCAGCAGCTGCAGAAAATTAAGCGCTGTGCGTTCGGCCGTCAGCAGGGCCTGCGCCCGCCCCTGTATCTCCAGCACCACCTGGTTGGCGGCGCAGCGCTCGCCGTCCCGCACATGCCAGGTCAGGCGGGCCTGGGGGTCGAGCTGCAGAATCGTCGCTTCCACCCAGGCGCTGCCGCAAATCACGGCGCTTTCGCGTGCCAGCACCTGCGCTCTGGCGCTGCGGGCCGGATCAATCAGCCCCGCCGTCAAATCGCCCGCGCCCACATCTTCGGCCAACGCAAGAATTGCGTCGGCCTTGGCTACCTCAACGATGGCCTCAGCCGAGAAATCAAATGACTTTTTCATAACCAGTTGGAATAAAGACTCGCCCAGATGGAATAAAGACTCCCCTAGACTACGGTTCAACAGACTAAATGTTACTGATATGACGGTAACAGATGCTTTATTGTCTCGCTGTTTCAAGGCCGTCATCTGATTGCCACAGATTAATCGTCACTTCTTTACTGCCATCCCATCATGTTTCGCACCCTGCTCAAATCGAAAATCCACCGCGCCAGCGTCACCCACTGCGAACTGAACTACGAAGGCTCGTGCGCGATTGACGAAGACCTGCTGGACGCTGCCAACCTGGGCGAGAACGAGCAGGTGCATATCTGGAACATCAACAACGGCGAGCGCTTCATCACCTACGCCATCCGGGCCGAGCGCGGTAGCCGCATCATCTCGGTCAATGGCTCCGCGGCCCGCCGGGCCGCCGTGGGCGATCTCGTCATCATTGCAGCCTTTGCGCAGGTGCATGAAGAGTATGTCGCCGGCTTCCAGCCCAAGCTGGTGTTTGTCGACCCCGACAACCGAATCAAGGAAGAGCGCTCGACCATTCCGGTTCAGATGTCCTGAATCCACGCATCGCCCGTCACGCATCCCGCGCGCCGCCCTGCCCGCCTGCACAAGCGCTGGCCTCCACCGTCTTTTAAACCGGAGCATCCATGGACAACACCTCGATGGTCCAGCGCAGCCTGCGGCATGTGTGGCACCCCTGCACGCAGATGAAGCTGCACGAATCGCAACCGCTGATTCCGGTGTCCAGGGCCGAAGGCGTGTGGCTCCACGACTTTGAAGGCCACCGCTACCTCGACGGCATCAGCTCCTGGTGGGTCAACCTGTTTGGCCATAACCACCCCCACATCCGGGCGGCGCTGATTGACCAGCTCGGCCGGCTCGATCACGTCATGCTGGCCGGCTTTACCCACGAGCCCGTGGTGGCGCTGTCCGAGAAGCTGGCGCAGATGACCGGACTGGGTCATGCCTTTTATGGCAGCGACGGCGCCTCGGCCACCGAGATCGCGCTGAAGATGAGCGCGCACTATTGGCGCAACACGCGGCGCCCGGGCAAATGCCGCTTTGTGGGACTGACCGGCGGCTACCACGGCGAAACCGTGGGCGCGCTGGCCGTGACCGACATCGCCATTTTCCGCGAGGCCTACGCGCCGCTGGTGCGACTGGCCGCTACCGTGCCCAGCCCCGATGCCCGTACGGCCCATCCAGGCGAAAGCGCTGTGGACGTGGCAGACCGTGCGGTTGGCGCGCTGCAGACCTGGCTCGAGCAGCACCACGCAGAAACCGCGGCCCTCATCGTGGAGCCGCTGGTGCAGTGCGCCGCTGGCATGGCCATGCACGACGCCAGCTACCTGTGCGGGGTGCGCGCCTTGTGTGACCGCTACGAGGTGCATCTGGTGGTGGACGAAATAGCCACCGGCTTTGGCCGCACCGGCACAATGTTTGCCCACCAGCAGGCTGGCATCCGGCCCGACTTCATTTGCCTCTCAAAAGGCCTGACCGGCGGTACCCTGCCGCTGTCGGCCGTGCTGACCACCGACACGGTCTACCAGGCCTTTTACGACGACGACGTGGCGCGCGGCTTTCTGCATTCGCACTCCTACACTGGCAACCCGCTAGCCTGCCGCGCCGCCTTGGCCACGCTGGAGCTGTTCGAACAAAACGATGTGCTGGCCGGCAATGTCACGGTGGCGCGCAGCCTGACCGCAGCCTTCGCGCCATTGACCGCCCATCCGCGTATCCGGAACGCCAGGCAGCTCGGCATGATCTGGGCCTGGGACGTCGCCGGTGCGCTGCCCGGCTTTTCGCGCCGCTACTACCAGCACGCGCTGGCGCAGGGTGTGCTGCTGCGGCCGATTGGCAACACGATTTACGCCATGCCGCCCTATGTGATGGACGAGGAAAACGCCGGTTTTCTGGCACGCGGCGCGCTGGCGGCCCTGCAGGCCACGCTGGCCGAAGAAGCTGCGCATGGCTGAGCGTCCGAAAATTTCCTTTTTCGTGACCGGCACCGATACCGGCGTGGGCAAGACCCTGGTCAGTGCGGCGCTGCTGCATGCACTGGCCGCGCACTACCCGCGCGTGGTCGGCATGAAGCCGGTGGCAGCAGGCACGACCTTGATGGACGGCCAGCAAGCCAACGACGACGTGCTGGCCCTGCGCGCCGCCTCCAGCTGCCGCGTCCCCCCCGAACTGGACAACCCCGTATTGCTGCCCGACGCGGTGTCGCCGCACATTGCCGCCACGCGCGCCGGCGTTCGCATCGCCATCGCCCACATCGTCGCCTGCCACCGCCAATTACTGCAGCTGGCCGACGCCGTGGTGGTGGAAGGCGCGGGCGGCTTCATGGTGCCGCTGTCGGATACGGAAACCGGCGCGGATCTGGCGCAGGCGCTGGGCTTGCCCGTGGTACTGGTGGTGGGCCTGCGCCTGGGCTGCCTCAACCACGCGCTGCTGACGGCCGCCGCCATTCGCGCACGCGGCCTCACGTTGGCGGGCTGGGTGGCCAACCATATCGACCCCGGCATGCTCGCGCAAAGCGACAACATCGCCTTTTTGCAGCACCAGCTGGCCGCACCGCTGCTGGCCAGCATTGCGTACCAGTCGCAGCCCGACCCCACAACCCTGAACCTGGAACTCCCCCTGGCATGGCAATCAACACCCCACTGACAAATTCCTGGCTTGATGAATTTCCGGCGCGCATTGCCGAGCTGGACCGCACGCATTTGCGTCGCCGGCGTCGCGTCGTCGTGCCTGAAGATGGCGCCCACCTGCAGGTTGACGGGCAGCGCATGCTGGCTTTTTGCAGCAACGATTACCTCGGCCTGGCCGGCCACCCCGCGCTGGTGCAAGCCGCCTGCGACGGTGCCCGGGCTTTCGGCGTGGGTGCGGCGGCCTCGCCACTGGTGAGCGGCCACAGCGCCGCCAACGAGGCGCTGGAAGCCGCACTGGCCCGCTTTGTCGGCCAGCCGCGCGCCCTGTATTTTTACGCTGGTTATGCCACCAACATCGGCATCGTGCCCGCGCTGGTGGGCAAGGGCGATGCGATTTTTTCAGACACGCTGAACCACGCCTGCCTGATTGACGGCGCAAGGCTGTCAAGCGCACAGATTCACCGCTACCCGCATGCCGACCTGGCCGCACTGGAGCAGGAACTCATCAGCAGCCCGGCGCGGCGCAAGCTCGTCATCAGTGACGCCGTGTTCAGCATGGACGGCGATGTGGCCGATGTGCACGCGCTGCTGGCACTGTGCGAGCGCCATGACGCCCTGCTGCTGCTCGACGACGCACACGGTTTTGGCGTGCTGGGCCCGCAGGGGCGGGGTTGCCTGGCCCACGTTGGCCTGTCTGGTGAGAATGCTTCACCGCGCGTGCTCTACATGGCCACGCTGGGCAAGGCCGCGGGCGTGGCCGGGGCGTTTGTGGCGGGCAGTGAGGCACTGGTTGAATGGCTGCTGCAAAAAACCCGCAGTTACATTTTTGCCACCGCCGCCCCTGCCTTGCTGGCCACCGCCTTGCAAACCAGCCTGCAACTGATTGAGCAGGACGAGTGGCGGCGCGAGCACCTGCAGCGCCTCATTGCCCGCTTGAGGAGCGGCCTGGCTCAAGGCCTGCAAGGCAGCTCATGGCGGCTCGGCGAGTCACCCACCGCGATTCAGCCCGTGGTGATTGGCCCCAACGACGCGGCGCTGGCCGTGATGGAAGGCCTGCGCACACGCGGACTGTGGGTCCCCGCCATTCGCCCGCCCACCGTGGCTGAGGGCACGGCCCGTTTGCGCATTGCCCTGTCGGCCGCGCACACCGAGGCCGACATTGACCGGCTGGTGCAGGCCCTGACAGAGCTGGCCAGGCCTGGCTCCACGTGAGAAATCCGGTGGGCGTCAGGGCTGGGTAAAATCAGCGGTGAAAGATGACGACCCCCAGTCGCCCTGCACAGCGCGTTTGCTCACGCACACCGAACAAACAGACACGCTGCATCACATTCATTCATGACGGTGCCTCAGTGAACACTTTCAGCACTTTCATTCATTCGGGAGCCCCACGTTCATGTCCTCTGTCTTGACCCAACCCCTCGCCTTCCACCCGCCCCGCCCCGCCGTCCAGCCACGGGAACACGGCCGCTGGAGCGTTGACGAGATTGAAGCGCTGTTCAACCTGCCGTTTCCTGAACTGATGCACCGCGCGCAAACGGTGCACCGCGAGAACTTCGACCCCACACGGGTTGAATTTGCCACGCTGCTGTCGGTGAAAACCGGCGGCTGCGCCGAAGACTGCGGCTACTGCCCGCAGGCCGCCCGCTATGACACCGGCGTGGAAGCCAGCAAGCTGATGGAACCCGCCGAAGTGCTGGCTGCCGCCCAGCGTGCACAGGCCGCCGGCGCCACGCGTTTCTGCATGGGCGCAGCCTGGCGTTCGCCCAAGGACCGCGACATTGAAAAAGTGGCCGAGCTGGTGCGCACCGTCAAGGCCCTGGGCCTGGAGACCTGCGCCACGCTGGGCATGCTGGAAGACGGCCACGCGCAGACGCTGCAAAGCGCGGGCCTCGACTACTACAACCACAACCTCGACAGCGCCCCTGATTTTTACGGCGATATCATCACCACGCGCGACTACCAGGACCGGCTAGACACACTCGCCCGCGTGCGCAGCGCCGGCGTGAAAGTCTGCTGCGGCGGCATTGTGGGCATGGGCGAAACCCGCCGCCAGCGCGCCGGCCTGGTGGCCGAACTGGCCAACCTCACGCCCTACCCTGAATCGGTCCCGATCAACAACCTGGTGAAGGTTGAAGGCACGCCGCTGGCGAACCAGGCGGACCTGGATCCGTTTGAATTTGTGCGCACCATTGCTGTGGCCCGCATCACGATGCCCACGGCGCGCGTGCGCCTGTCGGCGGGCCGGCAGCAAATGGGGGACGGCGTGCAGGCGCTGTGTTTCCTCGCGGGCGCCAACTCCATTTTTTACGGCGACAAGCTGCTCACCACCGGCAACCCCGACACCGAGGCCGACGTGACGTTGCTGGAGCGCCTGGGCATGAGCCGCTCGGCGCCGGACGTTCGCTGAGCGGGCTGGTCAGACCCCTCTAAAACGGTGGTGAAAAGCACGGGCAAGCTCGTTAGACTCTCGCTAACTTTGGACTGAACCATGACCCCAGCGAAGAACGTTTCTGCCTCGCCCCCGGCCACGCCTTATGGCACGCTGCCGCCCGCCGCCACGCCCTCGGCGCGCAAGCCGCTGAGCCTGCCGCGCCTGCGCGAGATGCATGCGCAAGGTGAAAAAATCACCATGCTGACCGCCTACGACGCAACCTTCGCAGCCGTGGCCGACGCGGCCGGCGTGGAATGCATCCTGGTCGGTGACTCGCTCGGCATGGTCTGCCAGGGCCTGACGAGCACCGTGGGCGTGACGCTGGAAACCATGCGCCACCACACCGAGTGCGTGGCCAACGGCCTGCGCCGCTCGCACGCCACGGCCTGGCTGATCGGTGACCTGCCCTTTGGCACGTACCACGAGTCGAAGGAGCTGGCCCTGCGCAGCGCCGTGGTGCTGATGCAGGCCGGCGCGCACATGGTGAAGCTCGAAGGCGGCGGCTGGACGGCCGATACCGTGCGCTTTCTGGTCGAGCGCGGCATTCCCGTCTGCGCCCACCTGGGCCTGACACCGCAAACCGTGCATGCACTGGGCGGTTACCGCGTGCAGGGCAAGACCGAGGAGGCCGCCGCCACGCTCAAGCGCGAGGCCCATGAGCTACAGGATGCCGGGGCCGCCATGCTGGTGCTGGAGATGGTGCCTGCGGCTTTGTCAGCCGCGCTCACCCAGACGCTGACGCACTGCCCCACCATCGGGATTGGTGCGGGCAACGGCACCTCGGGCCAGGTGCTGGTGCTGCATGACATGCTGGGCATGAACCTGGGCAAGATGCCCAAATTTGTACGCAACTTCATGGACGGGGCACCCAGCGTGCGCGGCGCCATGGAAGCCTTTGTCCACGCCGTGAAAGACGGCAGCTTCCCGGTCAACGCCACCCACGCGTGGTAATTCAGGTTCCGTCAAAAACAAGCAGCCGAGGAGACCTCATGCACATCGTTCACACCATCGCCGAACTGCGCGAAAAACTCGGGCCCTTCCAACGCCCGGCCTTTGTGCCCACCATGGGCAACCTGCATGACGGCCATATCGCCCTGGTCAGGCAGGCCAAGCCGCTGGGTGACGTGACGGTGTCCAGCATTTTTGTGAATCGCCTGCAGTTTGCGCCGCATGAGGATTTCGACAGCTACCCGCGCACGCTGGACACCGATGCCCAGCGCCTGGAAGCCGCGGGCTGCGATGTGCTGTTTGCACCGCGCGAGAAAGAGCTGTACCCCGAACCGCAAACCTACAAGATACACCCCGCCACGGACCTGAGCGACATCCTCGAAGGGCACTTTCGCCCCGGCTTCTTCATCGGCGTCAGCACGGTGGTGCTCAAGCTCTTTTCGTGCGTCTATGCCGGCATGCCCTCGGGCGTTGCCGCTTTCGGCAAAAAAGACTACCAGCAGGTGCTGGTGGTGCGCCGCATGGTGCAGCAGTTTGCCCTGCCGATCGAGATTCTGGCCGGCGAAACCCAGCGTGCCGCAGACGGGCTGGCGCTGTCATCGCGCAACGGCTACCTGAGCCCCGACGAGCGCATTGAAGCCGCGCAACTCTTCAAGGCCCTGAAAGCGCTCGGCGATGCCGCCCGGGCCACGCCAACGCCCGACCTCCCCGCGCTGGAAGCCCAGGCCATGCAGGCGCTGGCACGCCGCGGCTGGAAACCCGACTACCTGACCGTGCGCCGCCGCACCGACCTGCTGCCACCGCAGGGGCTGCTGGCTTCAGAGCCGCTGGTGGTATTGGGCGCGGCCAAACTGGGCAACACCCGGCTGATTGACAACCTGGAAATCTGAGCGGGCCGAAGCCAGCAGCGGATTGGCGGCGTATCGATATCCGGCAAGTAGCTTCGTCGCAGCACCCGCTCTTATCAAGCGTCTAATCCTGCGGGCTATCGTCAGAGTCAGCAGGCTGTTCCGGGGACGGCGCTGCAGGCTGCCCAGGCCGGCCGGCGAGCCATTGGTAGCCCTTCCACGCCAGCAGGGCCGAGCCCGCACCCAGCAGCCCATATCGCAGCAAGGGCAGCAAGGGCCGGCGCACGCCTGACAGCGCCAGCGACAGCAGCGAACTGACCAGGGGTGCGCGCTTAAGCAGCCCCAAGGCCAGCGGCAGGCCTTTGGCCAGGGCCAAGCCTGGCACACCGCCGATTTTGAAAAAAGTCGCCCTCTGCCGTGCTGCATCAACAGCACCGACCATCTCGGCGCGCTCCGTCGCGGCGCGCATCAGCAATAGCTGCTTTCTCAGTTCCCGTTGTGCGGTAGCGTTGGTGGCTGCGTCGCTCATGGCGTAACCCTCATGGTGCAGCTTCGCGCTGCGCGTTAGGTGCCAGGGCGGCTTCCAAGGCCTCACGGTCTTGCGTCATTTCAGCCAGCGTTGCCTGCAAAAAAGGCGGGCGTGTCGCCAGCGCACGCTGGATGCGCCACCAGAACCAGCCGCCGAAGCCGAGGTAGCTCGCCGCAAAGAACGCCAGCACCGCCACACGCTGCGCCGCGTCAACGGCCAGCACCACCATCAGCGTGAACATCAGCACGCCGACCAGGCCAAAAACCAGCAGGCCCAGCATGCTCAGCAACAGGCCAATCAGCCGCTGCAGCTCTTCTTCCAACTCCACGCCCGCCAAAGCCATGCGCGTATGCGCCATGCCCAGCACCGTGATGAGCAGCTGGCGCAGCGACGCGAAGAGGCGCGGCGGCTGGTCCACATCGAGGGCGTCTGCGCTTTGGGGTTTGGGCCGGGGGGTGTTCATGGTGGCGTCAGTCATTCAAGGGCTGCAGCGGTTTGCCATGAACCGGCTGGCGGCAGGTTGACTCATCAGACGGCTGCGGTGCTTACTTTCGGTTGACCAGCAAGCCAATCAAAAACCCGGCCGCAGCGGCGATACCAACGGCCCTCCAGGGGTGGGCATGGACATAGTCGTCGGTGAGCTTGGCCGCCTCTTTGCTCTTGAGCAGCGCCGCTTCCTGCAGCCCGGTCAGTTTTTCGGTCGCCAGCCTGAGCTTGCCGGCCGCTTTTTCACGCAGGGCCACGGCGGTTTCGCCGGTGGTCGCAGCCGCTGACTTGAGCAGGTCCTCCACGTCGGCGAGTACCACTTTCATGTCGGTGATCAGCTTGTCTTTGTTGGTGTTCTCCATGGAATGCTCCCAGGTGTTGTTGGTGAAAGTCAGATGCAGCGTGAACGGTTTTCAGTTTAGCCCAATCCAAAAGGACAAAAGGACGCAGCCCATGAATCGGTTCGGAAGCCGCCTGCCGGAGTGGGTCAGGTTACCCGGGATTGGTTGCCAGGTCAAAAAGCGGCCCACCACACAAACCGCCGGAGCGCCCGGCTCACACCGACATTCGCCTGTTTTTGATAGCGTTTTGCTCCCGTACTAATTGGGAAAATGACCTGTTGCTCTTGAAAAATAGCGCGCCAAACCCGAGCAAGCCACTCGGATGGCCGTCGACTGCTTCTGCCGTTCAGGTATAAGAACCTGTTTACGATCTAAACGGGGCCGCGTTGGGGTGTAATCGGGATGAGTGGGCCGCCCAGGTCCGCCGCATGGGCTTAATGCCCATGCAAGGGCCTGGGTGGCTCAATCGCCCGATTTCACCCCAACCCGAAGGGCAAGCGCCTTCTCGGGCGGTCTGCGGCGTTGCGGCGCTTGCCCATAGCCCAAGCTATGGGCGGCGCACCGTGCCTTGCATCCCATCCCGAGAAGGTGCTTGCGCGGCCCCGTTTAGATCGTAAACAGGTTCTAAGTATTCCCGGCATCAGCAGCACTTTTCAGGAGTTCCATCATGGCCATTCCGCACGCCCAGTCGGGGCAGCTCATTGACGTTCGTCCCCTCGCCGAAAATCTCCCGGAAGCGCAAACCATCGCACTGTTCAAGAGCGAGGGGCTTGAAGTCATGTGGCTGGTCGTGCCCGCCGGCAAAACCGTGCCTTCGCACCACGTCCAGGGTGAAATCACGCTGCAGTGCCTGGAAGGCGAGGTCAAGTTCACGGCGGGTGGAAAAACCCAGACCATGAAGGCGGGCCAGCTGCTCTGGCTGGCGGGTGGTGTAGAGCACGGCTTGACGGCCGTGCGGGACGCGTCGCTGCTGGGAACCCTGGTTTTGCGCAACAAATAAAACAGGGCGCATCGCGGGCGGCAACCGTACGGCAGCCCGCGCTCAACCAAAGCGGGCGTTATTGCAGCCGACTCAATAACGGATCAGGGGTGCGCTCAGGCCAGCTCGGTCGTCGGTCCGCGCCCCATCAGGGCGGCGACTGCTTCAGCCGGTCTAAGCTTGCCATCCAGCAGCGCCACCACGCCTTGCGCAATCGGCATGTCGACGCCCAGGCCTGCGGCGCGCTGCACCACGGTGCGGGCACAGTAAACCCCCTCGGCCACATGGCCCAGCGACTTGACCGCTTCGGTCAGCGTTTTACCCTGCGCCAGCAACAGCCCCACTTTGCGGTTGCGGCTGAGATCGCCCGTGGCCGTCAGCACCAGGTCGCCCAGGCCCGACAGGCCGGTAAAGGTTTCGGCACGGGCGCCCAAGGCCACGCCCAGCCGCGTCATTTCGGCGAGCCCGCGCGTGATCAAAGCCGCACGGGCGTTCAGCCCCAGCTGCAAGCCGTCACACAGGCCGGTGGCGATGGCCAGCACATTCTTGACAGCGCCGCCGACCTCGACACCCACGATGTCGTCACTGGTGTAAATGCGCAGCGAGGCGCCATGAAACGCGCCAACCAGTGCATCGCGCACCTCGGCATGCTCGCTCGCCGCGACCAGCGCGGTCGGCTGGCCGCGCGCCACCTCGAGCGCGAAACTCGGGCCGCTGAGTACGCCCGCTCTTAAATTGACGGCTACCTGCGCCCGTATTTCATGGACCAACAGGCCAAACGGTGAAGTTGAAGAAGACGCTAAAGAGGATGAAGAGGAGGCTGGGGAGGCGGCAGACCGGGACTCCACGGCCACCGGCGCCTCAAAACCCTTGCTCAGCCAGACCACCGGCACGCTGACCTGTTGCAGCCTTTGCAGCAAGCCGCGCGCCGCGGAAACCGGCGTGGCCAGGATGATCAGGTCCTGCCCGCTGACGGCCTCGGCCAACGATGCATCCCCACCGCCTTGCAGCAGCAGGTTGCCGGGCAGGGTGATGCCGGGCAGGTAGCGGGTGTTGGCGCGTTCGGCCTGCATGGCCTGGACCAGCGCCGCGTCGCGCGCCCATAGCGTGACCTGATGCCGGGGCGCGCCGGAGCCTGCCGCGTCCACAGCGCCTGCCGCATTGACGGCCATTGCCGTACCCCATGCGCCAGCACCGATGACGACTATTTTCATGTCCGGATGAGCAAAAAAAGCGGACGGCGGTTCAGCCGGCCCTCAAACGATGATTTGGGGTGCGGACGGCGCGGCGGCCTCGGCCTGTTGCTGCTGCTCGTACATGGCCTGGAAATTGATTTCAGCCATGTGCACGGGCGGAAAGCCGCCGCGCTGGATTACGTCGGCCACGTTGCTGCGCAGGTAGGGGTAAACAATTTGCGGGCAGGCAATGCCCAGGATGGCGCCGAGCTGGTCGGTGTGCATGTTGCGGATTTCAAAAATACCCGCCTGCTTGGCCTCGACCAAAAAGACCGTCTTGTCGGCAATCTTGGTGTGCACAGTGGCGGTCACGGTGACTTCAAACAAGCCATCAGCCACCGGCTTGGCATCCACGCCCAGCTGGATGTCGACGCCAGGCTGCTCCTGGTTCAGCAGGATTTCAGGCGAATTGGGCTGCTCCAGCGACACGTCCTTCAGGTAAACGCGCTGGATCTGGAATACGGGATCAAGGTTGGCTTCTGCCATGGTGCTCTTTCGGGTGCTTGGATAAATCGGAAGATGGGGACCTGCCCGCAGGGGGCAGACAACGGGGCATTATCTCAGGAAGAAATAAAGCCCCCACGCTCGGCACTTGCGTGTCCTCGCTGCCCCCCCGAGGGGGCGGATTTTCCTTGGGGCGGCCCGGCGGAAAATCGGGAGCCCCCACGCCCGGCACTTGCGTGTCCTCGCTGCCCCCCCGAGGGGGCGGATTTTCCTWGGGGCGGCCGGCGGAAAATCGGGGCCCCCACGCCCGGCACTTATGCGTCCTCGCTGCCCCTTGAGGGGCGGATTTTTCTGGGGCTCGACCGACCGGCTCAAACGTCAAACGCCGCCGCCATTGAGCAACGGCATCAGGCCACCCCGCCCGTCCAGGGCCACCAGCTCGTCACAACCGCCAACATGGGTGTCGCCAATGAAGATCTGCGGCACCGTACGCCGGCCGGTGATGTCCATCATTTTCTGGCGCTCGCCAGGCAGCATGTCCACACGAATCTCATCGAGTTCGGCCACGCCACGTTGTTTGAGCAGCTGTTTGGCGTGAATGCAATAGGGGCAGGTGGCCGTGGTGTATATCTTGACGGGTTGCATGGGTTCTCTGGGTCGTGCGGACCGCGCTCGCAAGGCGCAGCTATGGGAAATGGGTGGAAACCTGGGTCAAAACCCGACCACGGCCCTCTCCGGCGGCGGCGGGGCAATGAGCTGGTTCAGGCTTTCTCGAGCGGAAGGTTAGCGTCTTTCCAGGCTTTGAGCCCGCCACCCAGGGATTGAGCCTGCTCGTACCCGAGCTTTTTGGCCACGGCGACGGCACGGCCAGCACGCGCACCGCTGGAGCACACCAGGATCAGCGGCAGGGCCTTGTTTTTCACGACGCCGGGCAGCTTGCTCTCCAGTTCGCTGAAAGGCACGTTTTTGGCGCCGCCAACATGACCGGCCGCAAACTCGTCCGCCTCGCTCACATCCACCACCACCGCTTTTTCACGGTTGATCAGTTGCACGGCGCCACTGGCGCTCAGCGCGCCGGCATTCATGGCACCCGAAATCATGGGCCAAACCAGCATGCCGCCCGAGGCGAATGCTACCGAAATCAGCATCCAGTTATCGATCAGAAATTTCACTTGCTACCCTTTGTGTGTTTTTCACCAAACCAGTGATTTTAGAATGGAGGCCGGCAATTGCCCGCCAACCGCTCTTTTGCCCCTGTTTACGTCTCCCCTCCTTACCCACCCCCTACTGCCACACCATGTACAAACTCGTGCTCATCCGCCATGGCGAATCCACCTGGAACCTTGAAAACCGGTTTACCGGCTGGACTGATGTCGACCTGACGGAAACAGGCATCACGCAAGCCAAGGACGCCGGAAAACTGCTTAAAAGCGAGGGCTATGACTTTGACGTGGCCTATACCAGCGTGCTCAAGCGTGCAACCCGCACCCTCTGGCATGTGCTGGACGAGATGGACCGGACCTGGCTGCCGGTCGTGAACAGCTGGCGCCTGAACGAGCGGCATTACGGTGCACTGCAGGGGCTGAACAAGGCCGAGACCGCCAAAAAATACGGCGAAGAGCAGGTGCTGATCTGGCGCCGCAGCTACGACACCCCGCCCCCGCCGCTGGACGCCGAGGACGAGCGCAGCGAACGCGGCGACCCCCGTTATGCCAAATTGCCGCCCGAGCAGGTGCCGCTGACGGAGTGCCTGAAAGACACCGTGGCGCGGGTATTGCCCTTCTGGAATGAATCCATGGCGCCTGCCATCAAGGCCGGCAAACGCGTTGTGGTGGCGGCTCACGGCAACTCGATACGCGCGCTGGTGAAGTACCTGGACAACATCTCGGACAACGACATTGTCGGGCTCAACATCCCCAATGGCATCCCGCTGGTTTATGAACTGGACGACCAGCTCAAGCCCCTGCGCCACTACTACCTTGGCGACAGCGAAGCGGTAGCTAAAGCTGCCGCGGCCGTGGCAGCGCAAGGCAAGGGCTGATCAGACTTCATGTAAAAGTCCGGTAAAAGCTGGCAAAAACCGCACATTTTTGCCGTTTTTGCCAGCTTGGCGGCTGCGCAACATGGAACTGCTGAATGGGGCTTTTCTCCAAGGTGTATATTGCTTCTGGTACGCAGGAGCAAGGGTTCCTCAAGGCTTATTAAGGTAGTTTTATGGGTCAGAAGCTCAAAATCGCAGGCTGGATTTCAATTGGCGCGGTCGCAGGCGCCCTCACCACGGTGCAACTGCAGGCCGTTGCACGCGGTGGCCTCTCCCCTTTGCCACTGGAAGAGCTACAACAGCTGGCGGCCGTGTTTGGCATGGTCAAAACCGATTATGTGGAGCCGGTTGACGAGAAAAAGCTCATCACCGACGCCATTTCGGGCATGGTGGCCAGCCTGGATCCGCACTCCGTTTATTTCGACAAAAAGTCGTACAAGGAGTTTCGCGAGGGCACCTCGGGGCGCTTTGTGGGTGTCGGCATCGAGATCAGCCAGGAAGACGGTCTGGTCAAGGTGGTTTCCCCGATTGAAGGCTCACCCGCCGACCGCGCGGGCCTCAAACCCAACGACCTGATCACCCGGATCGATGACACGGCCGTGAAGGGCCTGTCACTCAACGACGCGGTCAAGAAAATGCGCGGCGAGCCCAAGACCAAGGTGCTGCTGACCATTTTCCGCAAGGATGAAAACCGGACATTCCCCGTCACCATCACGCGCGAGGAAATCCGTACCCAGTCAGTGCGCAGCAAGGTCATTGAGCCCGGCTACGCCTGGATCCGGTTGAGCCAGTTCCAGGAACGTACGGTGGACGATTTTGTGACCAAGCTGGAACAGATTTACAAGCAGGAGCCCAACCTCAAAGGTCTGGTGCTGGACCTGCGCAACGACCCGGGTGGCTTGCTGGATGCAGCCGTTGCGGTGTCGGCCGCCTTCCTGCCGGAGAACGTCACGGTGGTCTCGACCAATGGCCAGCTGGCGGAAAGCAAGTTCACCTACAAGGCGGCCCCGGAGTTTTACCAGCGCCGCAGCGGGGCTGATCCCCTGAAGCGCCTCCCCGCAGCCATCAAGAAGGTGCCGCTGGTGGTGCTTGTCAATGAGGGTTCTGCCTCCGCCAGCGAGATTGTGGCGGGCGCCCTCCAGGATTACAAACGCGCGACCATCATGGGCAACCAGACCTTCGGCAAGGGCTCGGTCCAGACCGTGCGTCCGCTGGGCCCCGACACCGGCATCAAGCTCACCACGGCCCGTTACTACACCCCCAGCGGCAAGTCCATCCAGGCGCGCGGCATCGTTCCCGATGTGCTGGTGGACGACACCGCCGAAGGCAGCCCGTTTGCCGCGCTGCGCACACGCGAAGCTGACCTGGAGAAGCACCTCAACAGCGGCCAGGGCTCCGAAGTCAAGGACGCCAGCCGGGAAAAAGCCCGCGAGGAAGCCTTGAAGCGACTGGAAGAAGAAGCCAAGAAGACACCAGAGCAGCGCCGCCCGCCTGAACTGGGCAGCGACAAGGATTTCCAGCTTGCGCAGGCCATCAATCAGCTCAAGGGCCGGCCGGTGCTGGTCAGCAAGACGGCGGTGGTCGAGCCCAAAAACGAGAAAAAAGAAAACTAGGCCAGTCTGTAGGCCGGTAACGATCAGGTCGTCGGCTCCCGTCCACCTGATCGGATCCACCCGTGCGCTGCCCCTGCGCCGACGCGGGTACGGACCGGCTTATGTCCCCTTTCTCCCATGAACGACGAACAGCTGCTCCGCTATTCCCGGCACATCCTGCTCGACGAACTGGGTATTGAGGGCCAGGAAAAGCTCCTGTCCGCACGCGTGCTGATTGTGGGCGCGGGCGGGCTGGGTTCTCCGGTGGCCCTGTACCTCGGCAGTGCCGGCGTGGGCCGCATCACCGTGGTCGACCATGACCGCGTGGATGCCACCAACCTGCAGCGGCAGATTGCCCACAACCTGGCCCGCATTGGTACGTTCAAGGCGGAGTCCGTGGTGCAGTCCGTGGAAGCCATCAACCCGGATGTCCAGGTCATCCCGGTCACACAGCGGGCCGAGGGCGCGCTGCTTGAGGAACTGGTCCGGGAGGCCGACCTGGTTCTCGACTGCACCGACAACTTTGCCACCCGCCATGCCATCAACCGTGCGTGTGTCAGGCACCGCAAGCCCCTGGTCTCCGGCGCGGCCATCCGCTTTGACGGGCAGGTGTCGGTCTATGACCCGCGGAGCACGCAATCACCGTGCTATGCCTGCGTGTTTCCGGAGTCGGATCTATTCGAGGAAACCCGCTGCGCCACCATGGGTGTGTTTGCCCCCCTGGTCGGCATCGTGGGGACCGTGCAGGCCGCCGAAGCCTTGAAGCTGCTCTGCGGCATCGGGCAGCCACTGACCGGGCGGCTGCTGATGCTGGATGGCCGAACCATGGAGTGGAGCGAAATGACACTGGCGCGAAACATCGCCTGCACAGTCTGTGGCGCCTCCGCTCCCGCGCCTGCGCCCACTACCACTGATTGAGCCGGGGGCCTCGATAACCGGTCCCTGCACCCAGGGTCACCCTCCACTCACCGGGTGGCCGTCGCAGCAGGCCTGGGGCCCCCATTAGGCTTGGCGGCCTGTGCCAGAACCTCGCTGCAATCGGCATCCTGACCGGGGCCTGTTTCAATCGTGGCAGCCAGCGCGAGCAGCGGGTTGATAGCGCCCAGCACCAGGGCGATACCGGCGCGACCGGCCAGCGCGCCCTTGTCCGGTCCGGCCGACGGTGACGCAAAAGTCCCACCAATCCGCAGCGGTGACCTGAGGCTCAGAATGCTGCGGTCCTTGGGCGCCGGTTCCAGGAGGATGTCCAGCGTTTCTTCGGCCAGGCTCACCCGGCCACGGCCATTGATCACCGTGTCGGTCGTATCCAGCACGATGGCCCGGCTGGTCATCAAGCCCTGGTTCACGTCAAAGGCGGCCGCAGCGCAGCGCAATTGCACATTGCGATCGCCGCGCACCAGGAACTTGATGACCTCCCCGCCATCGAGCCCCAGGAATTCGAGCAGTATGTTGCTGATCTGTCCTTTGCCCATGAGAACGGCGACATCCCCCGATGCGGACCCGAGGACTTGCGCCACAGAGGCCCCTCGACCCTGGAAGTTGAACTGTCCGCTGATTTTTCCGAAACTGCTCCTGGTTGTCTCCACTTTGGGAAACAGCTGATTCAACTGCACCGCACGCACATCCAGCCGGGCAGTGAACGCCGCAGGCGCGACGTTGGAATCAACCTTGAAGCTTCCGGCGAGCGACCCACCGGCCACGCCCAGCGAAAAAGGACTCAACTGCAAGACGCCCGCATTCAATTTGATATGGGCGCCGCCCTTGTCCAGCGGGAGCGCCTGTACATGCCGGATATTCGCCGCCGAGTAGGTCACGTCGGCATTCATGGCCTGAAGTCTGGCCAGGCTCAGGATGGTCGCGGGCAATACCTTGCGTGAAGACGCCATGGCCGGGCCCGGCGGCTCTGCCCCGGCTTGCGCTTTGGTTTCTGCTTTGGCTTTGGCTTCGGCCGCTTTGCTGGCAGCAGGCGTTGCCCCAATCATTGGCCCCAGATCCTCAAAGTCCAGCAGTTTTGACTGTAGGTTGCCGGTCAAAACGGGCACCGCTGCAGACTGGTCAAAACTGAGAGCACCGCTGAGGTCAGAGTTGCCCAATACACCCTGAATCTGGCTGGCAGTCCAGACCTTGCCATGCTTGGCCAGCTTGCCGCGCACCTTGTAGGGCGGCGTGGATGGCAGCACAACACCCRCCAATTTATACAACTCTTCGAGATTGCGGCCCTGCAGGTCGAATGTGGCGTCCATGCCTCCAAAGTCCGCGAGGTTGACAATCGAGCCTTGGGCTTTCAGGCTGGTTTTTCCGGCCAGAACATTGATCTCGATGGGGAAAGGCGCTTGCGCTTTCTCGCGCAACTGCAGCACGCCGCCTGTGCGGCCACTGGCGCTAAAGACCTCATTTTTCCATTTTCCGGCAGCTTTATAACTCAAGGGGAGCTGGCCGGCCGACTCCGGAGAGAGGGAAAATGTGGCTGCTATATTGGCGCCCTGCGCCGCAGCGCGGTATTTCAGCGTGCCCCGGTCAACCAGCAAGGACCCGATGACCGGCACGGCGCTTTCATCGGACGTGTCGCGCGAAAGCGCCCAGGTGCGCCGGCCGTCCGGTTCGATCTGCAGGCCGATCTGCGGCTCGGTCAGTGCAATCCGGGGCAGTTCGACCTTGCCAAACAGCAGCGGCCACAGCTTGATGTCAAATTCGGCAACGCTGGCCTTGAGCAAGTAGGGCTCACTGGCCCATTCAGGGTTGGCGACTTCCACGCCATCGGCCCTGACGGTGGCGGCTCGTCCCAGACGAACAGCGAGATGCTGGGTAATCTCGAAGCGGCGCCCCAACTGGTCCGATACATGACGATTGATCGGCCCGCGCAAAACATCCCACGGAAAGAAAAGCACCACCAGTACCAGAGCAACGAACAGGGCCGCAAGGCCCGCAAGCGCTCTGCGAAAAACGGCGGAGTGAAGCAACGATTTGGTCATGCATCCCGGTAGGTTTCAGGCCCGCCCAAACACCCTGTCCCCGCATTGGCCAACACGGCATCGATGCGGAACCGCGCAATTGACCTCGAGTTGGCCTCGGAAAGGCTTCATGCGCATCTTCAGGGCAGAGCCTTCACTATCGATGAGCAAGCCGGCCCAGACAGTCGGCCAGCGCGATGAAAAGCTGTGGGTGGGTACCTACAGTCTCTAAAAGATAACGAAAAGCGGGGAAGTAGGAAACATCCTACATGTGCTGAACAGAGTCACTGGCAGAATGGCCTCCGAGGCAACGATACATTAGGAAACACGGCGTGTTCACTCTTGAGGGCTTCGTCAATTTTCCGCGAACCGTGTCGCCCCACCTGGACCTGATCAGTGAGACTGAAAACCTACATCGTCGAAGACAACCCCACTATTCGGGAAAACCTGATCGGCACCCTTGAAGAACTCGCCTGCGTCAGTGCTGTGGGAACCGCAGAAACCGAAAATGAAGGGAAAGCCTGGCTCGTTGACAACAGTGACCAATGGGACCTGGCCATCGTTGATTTGTTTTTGAAGCAGGGGAGTGGCTTGGGTGTGCTGGCAGCTTGCCGCAATCGCCAGCCGGGACAGAAAGTGGTGGTGCTCAGCAATTACGCTACCACCGACATCCGGCACCGGTGTGCCCAGTTGGGCGTGGACGCGGTGTTTGACAAGTCCAACGAAATTGACGCGCTGGTGGACTATTGCCTCCAGCAGAGCGGCAGTACCGTTTGAAGTCAGTCAATCAACTTGTTCTTGAGCGCGTAGTAGGTGAGATCGCTGTTCGACGCCAGACTCATTTTTTCCATCACGCGGGTTCTGTAGGTGCTGACGGTTTTCACGCTCAGCGAAAGCGCCTTTGCAATATCGCCGGCCGTTTCCCCCTTGGCCAATTTCAGAAACACCTGGAATTCCCGTTCCGACAGTTGCTCGTGGGAGGCGACGTCGTGGGGCCGGTTCAATTGTTGCGCCAGCAGTTCTGCCACCGCCGGCGTGATGTAGCGCTTGCCAAGCGAAATGACGCGGATGGCATCCACAATTTCCGACGGATCGCATTCCTTGTTGAGGTAGCCACTGGCTCCCTGGCGAATCAGGTTGACCGCGTAGTGTTCCTCGGGGTAGCCGCTGAGGATCAGAATGCCGACGTCGGGGGCTTTGGCGCGGATCATGGCCAGCGCATCGATGCCGCTCTGGCCCGGCATGGACAAATCCATGACCAGGATGTCCAGCTCGACATTGCGAACCAGGTCAATCGCCTCGCGGCCGCTGGCGGCCTCACCGACGACACGCAGATCCACCTGGTCCGAGAAAAACTGCTTGAGTCCCGAACGCACAATGGCATGGTCATCAACAATTCCAATTTTTATCATGTCGCTGTCTTTCCATAAAGCCCGCGCGAGCAGGCAACGCAATCAACGCAATGAAAAAGATGGCCGGGCCGGACATCCGCATTGGCCTTAGTACCCATTATTGACGAATTATTCCCCGAAGTATCCAACGGAGCCAGCCGTGAAAAAATTCTCAATCCCGAAAATGGCCATCAGCCTGCCCCTGGCAGTGCTGGCCGCCGCCATCCTCATTTTCATCAATGAGGCGAGTTTTCACGAATCCACGGCGGCGGCGGCCAGCATCGAGGAGGCGCAGCAAACCCGTGAAGCCATCAACCAATTGCTGCAGCGCATGCTGGATGCAGAAACCGGCTCACGAGGCTACCTGCTGACGGGCGACCCGCGCTATCTGGAGCCCTACAACAGCGCCACGGCCGATATCAGCCAGAACCTGGATGTTCTGCGTCAGCTGTTCATCCCCTACCAGAACGAACTCACGGAATTCGGCGTCATGTCCCGGCATATTGCGCGCAAACTGGCCGAGATGGACCTGAGCGTGCGCATGCGCAAGGAAGGCAATGAAGATGCCTGGAAATTTGTCCTGACCACGGATGTCGGCAAGGAGCACATGGAGGCGATTCGTGCGCAATCGTCCAAACTGGCCGCCAGCAGCATCCGCAAGATGGAACTGGGCCAGGTCCAAATCAAGAAAACACTGCAGCTGTCGCGCATCGGCGTAGCCACCATGGCGCTGGCGGGGCTGCTGGCTTTTTACATGTACCTGCTGCAAACCAAGGCCCTGCTCGCGTCAGGCCGGCGCGAACAGGAATCCCTGCAGCGTGAGCGTGACCTGCTGGAGACGCAGGTGCGGGAGCGCACGGCCACCCTGGCAGAGCTGGCCACCCATTTGCAGAATGTGCGTGAGGATGAGCGGGGCCACCTGGCCCGGGAGCTGCACGACGAACTGGGGGCGCTTCTGACAGCCGCCAAGCTGGATGTCGCCAGGCTGCGGTCACGACTGGCGGGCAACCTGCCGGAAGCAGCAGAACGCCTGGAGCACCTGACCAGCACGCTGAACAGCGGTATTGCCCTGAAGCGCCGCATCGTTGAAGATTTGCGCCCCTCTTCGCTGTCCCATCTGGGTCTGGTGGCCTCCCTGGAGATTCTGGCGCGGGAATTCGAGGAGCGATCCGGCCTGTCCATCACCACCGACCTGGAGCCCGTGGAACTTGGCGGCTCGGCCCAGCTAACGGTGTACCGGCTGGTGCAGGAGTCGCTGACCAACATTGCCAAATATGCCGCGGCCAGCCAGGCCGAAATCAGCCTTCACAATTTCGACAGGTACATTTCCGTGGAGGTCAAGGACAACGGCAAAGGTTTCCGGGTGGAAAACGTGGGGCCCACCAGCCACGGCCTGGCGGGCATGCGCCATCGCGTGGAGGCCGCCGGCGGTCGCCTGACGGTCACCAGCGCCGAGGGAAGTGGCGCGCGAATTTCTGCCGTGCTGCCCAAGACGTTCTGACCCCGGGGCCGTGCGCATCGCGCCCAACAGTAACAAACTGTCAGCCCCCTCCTACAGTGCCTCCCCCTTGGAACTGACAGGGGTACCCGTTCACAGCCGATGAGGAAAAACCACCATCCTCTTTAACCTTGCTGCAGGGCGTTTCAAAGTTTCGACAACGAAACACTGCCCAACCCAGCTACGCAAGGAGATTGAGATGCTGCACTATTCCGTTGTTTTTTTGGTGATCGCGCTGATCGCCGCCATCTTTGGCTTCGGCGGTATCGCGGCAGGTGCCGTTGAGATTGCCAAGATTCTCTTTTTCATCTTCGCCATCATGGCTGTGGTGAGCTTTGTGATCGGCCTGATCAGGAAGAACTAGCACTAACGCGCCCTGTGGCGGTACCTGTCCCGGCACCTGTGCCGGTTCCGTTACCGCGTAAATCAGGACGCGAATTCTCCCCTCTTCACGGACCCCACTTGCATGCCGCCCTTTCCCCCAACCTCCGAAATCTCAACTCATGAAGGACCTGAAATGACCCCCAATACCCCCTCTTCCCCCACTGGCCGCGACACCATGCCCGGCGTGCGCCAGGCCTCCGATGAGCTGCTGGCCAATGCCGTCAAGGCTGTGGAGTCGACAAGGGAACATGCGAACGATGCGCTGGACAAGGCAGAAAACAAGGTGCGCGAATTGCGCGGTAGCGTGGACCCCGTTGTGGACATGCTCGCATCCAAAGCTCAAAGGCTGGCCCGTCAGAGCCTGGACCTGGCGTCCGAGGCCAAAGAGCGTGCCCAGCAATCGTTCTCCCGCGCTGCAGGTGTCACGACGCGGTATGTATCCGAGCAACCGATGCGTTCTATCCTCATTGCTGCGGCAGTCGGTGCAGCTGTGGCCCTGCTGATTTCCTCTTCACGCCATCGGAACGAACGGCGCTATTGAAAAGGCGTCATTGAGGTCACTACTGCGTGACGCCAGCGCTTACCAACCCACACCACCATCATGCTGCACCCACTTTTTTCAACCCTGATCCAAAGGCCTGACCTCATCGTGGATCATGTCTCGGCGTATGCCGCGCTGTTTCACCAGGAAGCCTCCAGCGCCGGCTCCGAGTTGCTGGTCCGGGCTGTGAACTGGGTGCTGGCAGTGCTGTTGGCCGCGGTTTTTCTGGGACTGGCGGGCGTGGCGTTGATGCTGGGGTTGATGCAGAACCACTTCCATTGGGTGCTGGTTGCCGTGCCTGGCTTTGTCCTGGTATTGCTGCTCGTTGCCATCGTCCGCGCCAAAAAACCACTCCAGAGCGAACGCTTTCCCGAATTGATGGCGCAGATCGACACTGACGCGCGTGCGTTGCGCATGGTCGCCTGAACGCCCGAAACGCCTGAAACCCTTCCGCCATGCCCACCGTCACTGCCCCCACACCGCAAGAACGCCTCGCGGCCAGCCGCCAGGCGCTTGTCCGGCACATGACGCGCGACGGCCAATCTTCACAATCTTCAGACCGGCGAAACGAGCATCCGTTCGGTGAAACCGATGAGACCCGCGCAAGTGCGGGGGGGACGTGGGCAGTGGCCAAGGGGGCGATGCGGGCCTGGTGGCGCCATCATCCCGGAAGTGCCGCTTTTGATCTGGCCCGGCCGGTGATTGGCAAATTTGCGCAAGAGCAACCCTTCAAACTCCTGGGCATCGCCGCAGGCATTGGCGCTGCCGCCGTGGTGCTGCGTCCCTGGCGCCTGGTTTCACTGGGTGGCGTGTTGCTGGCAACCCTCAAGGCGTCCCAGCTTTCAAGTGTCCTGCTTTCCATGCTGTCCGGCTCCGGGCAAGACGCAGAACCCCGGGAAAGCCATTATGAATAAGCTCGACTTTTCACCACCGCCGGGGATGGCCCGGGGCTTTCGGGCTCATGGCCACCGGGACGCTGTGCAGACCGGCGAATCCAGAGACGGTCGCAGAAGACCCCCATGATTACCGCTGGTCGATTGGCGTGGTGCGGCTGATCGGCAGGCTTTTTAACTCAGCACCGGTTCATTCAACAACTGAAGAGGAAAATAATATGAAATACGCTCGCGCAATTGCATTCGCGGCCCTGGCCGGCATCACCGTCATTGGCAGCGGCTGCGCTGTTGGGCGTGGCCAGGAGACGGCCGGAGCCTACATTGACGATGCGGCCATCACGACCGCGGTGAAGGCCAAGTTCGTGGGGGACAAGACCGTCTCAGCCATGTCCATCAGCGTTGAAACGCTCAATGGCACGGTTCAGCTGTCCGGCTTTGCCAAAACAACCGCCGAAAAAGCCCAGGCTGAAGATCTTGCCCGTGGCGTGAAGAACGTCAAGGCCGTTCGCAACGACATCGTCGTTCGTCCCTGACCGTCCCTGACCCGGTACCCGCCGCCTCCAGAAGCCTGGAGGCGGTGAGCGCTGTCAAGGGATCAACCGGAGGCAGGCGATGGAGTTTTCATCGTCTGCTTTGTTCCGCCTGCTTCCACCTGCGACCGGCCGGTGGAGGTCATGCGGCGTTTCCCCGTTAACCCGCCTTCACGGTGAGCCGGTTCTCGACCGAATTCACCCCTTTGACGGCTTTGGCAAGGGTGCCGGCTCTCTCGCGCGCAGCTTCGGTGGGGGCAGAGCCCGTCAAGGTGACAGCGCCATTTTTGGTATCAACATTGATTTTCAGAGCGCTCAGCTCGGGATCCTTGGCAAGCCCGGACGACACCGCGGCGGTGATGCTCACGTCGCTGATCTTTTCCCCGGCCTTGTCCGCTATCTGCTTGCCGGAGGCTTCAACCTCCCGGGTCGCATCTTTCATCGCCACACCGGCATTGGCCATGGCACTTTCGGTCTTGGCTTTCGCTTTCTCGGCAGCCTGTTCGGTTTTCGCAATGGCGGTGTCCAGCTGCTGGCCGGCCGTTTTGCCATCATCTTGCTTGCCGCAAGCACTCAAGGCGAAAAGAAGGACCAGCAAACTGCCTGTCAGCCTCACCCGGGGCTTGCAATGATCGGAAGATGGTTTTTTCATGGGTACTCCTGTTCGTGATCCTGTTCGTGAAGTAGGCACCAGGCACACTCAATACGCCCAGCAAGCAAATGGGACCGGATCACCGGGTCACACAGGCACAGATCAAAGGCGGGGCGACGATCCTGAGTCGTGTCTTTTTAACCTTAGCCCTGGAACCCGCCTTGTCAGGTCAGCCCCTGCCGAAGATGCCGTAGGACAAATCCAGAATCCGTCATCTGGCCCCGACTGACATCGTTCAGGAAACACTGCAATTCAGGGAACGCTTCCAAGGCTCAAGCGTGGCAAGGTCCATGCTGCTTGCGAAATGCCCGGGGATAGACAGGCGGTATGGCATGAGACCGTGAGAAAAGACCAAGTCCCGCGGCTTTCGCGCGGCTTTGCTGAAGGGCGTAGGGGCCAGGTCGCCTGCCATAGTGATACGACCACGCCTGGCCTTGCGAAACCATCCATTGGCCCAGGTCATCGCCATTCAATTGCAGCCGGGCCAGTAGCCGACCGTAGTCGTCGTGGCGCCTGCCGAAAACCGCGATGTGCTGGCCCAGGGTCCGCCGCTTGAGCGCGTCGCGGGAAATGCCACCTCCCGGCTGGCAAATTTCGGGGGCGTCAATGCCGTCCACTCGCACGCTGACGGGCTTGCCGCCATCCGCTGGCCGCACCCAGACGGTGTCGCCATCCACGACATAGGTCACCACGCCCATCCACATGGCTTGGGCCGGTGCCGACGCACGCGCGGGAACGCAACAGGCCAGCCAGACCGCCAGGGCGAGAGCCGCGAGCGCCTTCACCTCACGGATGGTCAGGCTCATTAGACTGTTACTCATGACTGTTGAATTGATGGCGCACGATTCCTTACTGATGAGTTTTTGGCCGCAATGATTGATTATTGGCAGGCACTGCGACCGCCCTGTACCTTGCCGCCGGCACCTGGGCTGGCGCCCCAAAAGACCTGACACAGCCTGGCAGCAGCTTGACCGGGTTGAAAGCTAATATACTTGAAACACTGTACAAATAACCAGCAAATCCGGCGCATCGACTCGTATTCTAGGCAGTGACCACCCAGCCTTCCAGCGTGTCGGTGTCGGGTGGCAAGCCATAACGGGGGGCACCCTGCTGCGCTGCCCACGCCGCCTGCATGAGGCACAGCACGGCATCCAGGCTGTCGCCGCTGGCATCGTCCACGAGGGCGTCCCGCTGGGCATGGCTGACCTTCAGGCGCACCCCCAGCCGGGTCTGCCCGTGCTCCAGGGCGGTGATCAGGTCCTTGCGCGCAATCAGGCGATCGGCCGTCTGCTTGGCGCGGTCGTCGCTTTTGTAGGAGCGACTGCCGAGCACCTCCCGGGCCAGCAGCCCGGGATAGCCTTCCAGCGCGACGCGGTTGACATCCCCCTCGTGCAGGCACGGAAGGTGCACGCCGGCTTCCAGCAGCCGGGGCACACCGGCATGCAGCATGTAGGCCACCGGCGGATTCACCCACTTCATGGACGGGCTGGAGCCAGCCGGCCTGTCCGCCGCACGGTGGGCAAACTTTCCCCCGACGGGGCGCGCATCGCAAAAGGCGGCGAAGGTGTCACGTATCTCCGGCCGGCTCAGGCTGGCGTAATGGCGAATCAAGGCCGGCCACTGCTCGGGCCAGCCGAGATGCACCACCAGTTCACGCGGCAGGCCGAACGGAAAATCGAAGGCCGCGATCCAGGCGCGTTCCCGGCGCAGCCATTCATCAAATTCATCCAGCGAGGCCACGCGTTCGAGACTGGCCAGCAGCACCCGCCCCTGCGATGCCGTGCCCGCAGCCATCACGATCGGCTTGCGCCGTGTGGGGCTGCTGGAAAAGTCGCAACCGATCAGCAGGCCGGACGTCATATGCTCATGAACCCACTGCCAGCAGCACCATCACGCCGGTCACGATGAAAAGCGTGCCAGGCAATCAGGCTCGGCCAATGATGGCGGCGGTCGCCATCAATTCCTCCAGCAAGGCCATCGATACCTTGCCCGATACCGAGTAAGGGTCGAGTTCCGGCTTTTCGGAATATTTCAGCAGGATGGAGTGGTTGAGCTTGAGCAGGTTGACCTGCCCCATGGTCCAGCCGCCGAAGCGGCGTTCGGAAATTTCTTCATAGTCGAGCAGCGCCACGTCCTTGTGGCGCGGGTCCCGCTGGATGTGGCCATACAGCTCGCTGACGGCCATGCGGCCGCCCTCGATGGCCTGCAGAAAAATCCCCCCACCGTAACAAAGAATGCCGGTGATGCCGCAGGTCGGGTTGTACTGGCGTGACTGGGTCAGGATGGCCTCAATCGCATCGGGACGGGTATCCAGCGCGCGACTGGCATAAAGCAAACGGACTAACATGGGATCATCCTTTCTGTGGAATCAGGGCAAGGAATTCACGGCGCAGGTTGGGGTCCTTCAGGAACACGCCGCGCATCACCGAATTGATCATCTTGCTGTCCATGTCCTTGACACCGCGCCAGGCCATGCAGTAGTGGCTGGCTTCCATCACGATCGCCAGCCCATCCGGCTGTGTTTTCTCCATGATGAGATCGGCCAGCTGCACGACGGCCTCTTCCTGAATCTGCGGGCGCCCCATCACCCACTCGGCCAGCCGCGCATATTTGGACAGGCCGATCACATTGGTGTGCTCATTGGGCATCACGCCAATCCAGATCTTGCCGATGACCGGACAAAAGTGATGCGAACAGGCGCTGCGTACGGTGATCGGCCCGACGATCATCAACTCGTTGAGGTGTTCGGCATTGGGGAATTCGGTGATGCTGGGCGGCTGCACATAGCGGCCCTTGAACACCTCGTTCAGATACATCTTGGCGACACGGCGCGCGGTGTTGTTGGTGTTGTGATCGCCGGCGGTATCGATCACCAGGCTGTCAAGTACGGTCTGCATCTTGACTTCAACTTCGTCAAGCAGCTTTTCGAGCTCGCCCGGCTCAATGAACGCGGCAATGTTGTCGTTCGCATGGAAACGCTTGCGTGCCTGATGCAGGCGCTCGCGGATCTTCACGGATACGGGCGTTCCCTCGTCGGTGGAGCCCTGGGGGTGCGTGGTGGATTTCATAAGCATGCCTGATATTACCAGCCCGTCCTGAAACAGTCTTGTCCCGAAATTTGCAAGGTTTTGAGTCTCCAACCCATAGGGCGTATGCGCAAGCAGCTATATATTTAATAGCAAAATCAGGGACTCCCGCGCGCTCCGCCACTGCCGAGGGGCAATGAGCTCAGTAACGCTGTCCGGTTATCAGCAAGGCCAGTCGCATCAGGGCATAGGCCATCCAGCCCCGCAGACGCTGGCCCAGCGGCCGCTGGCTGTAGACCGCGGGGTCGATGCGCCGGCCGTAGCTGGTAATGGCCACGCACAGGCGGTCTCTCAACGCTTCGGCAAACGCCTTGTTCTCCACCACCACGTTGGCCTCCCGGGCCAGCAGAAAACTGAGCGGATCCAGGTTGGACGAGCCCACCGTGGCCCAGTGTCCGTCCACAACGGCTACCTTGGCATGCAGAAAACTCGCCTCGTATTCATGGATTTCCACCCCTGCCGCCAACAGGGCGCCGTACACCGGCCGCGCCGCATGGTATTGCATGAAGTACTCGTAGCGTCCCTGCAGCAGCAGCGTCACGCTCACACCGCGTCTGGCCGCATTGATGAGGGCGCGGCGCAGTTTGCCGCCGGGCAGGAAATAGGCATTGGCAATGATGATTTCCTGGCGCGCCTGGCCAATCGCCTTGCGGTAAACACGCTCGATGCTGCTGCGGTTGCGCAGGTTGTCGCGCAGTATCAGCGCGGCCCGCGCGCCCGACGCGCCGGCAAACCTGAAACGTGGCCGACCGGTGAGCACTCCGTTGCCAGTGCGGCCACCGTAACCGGCAGCCTTGAATTTTTCCCATGCCGCGCTCAAGTGCCTTTGCCGTGCGCTGTAGCCTGCCTGAACGCGCCACCAGAGCAGCGCTGCGGCGTCGGCGGCATCAGCGGCCAGCGGGCCTGTCACCGCCACGGCAAAATCAAGACGCGGGGCCTGGAGCTCTCCATGGTTGGGATCGTAGAAGTCATCCAGCACATTGATGCCACCACAAAAAACCACGTGCTGGTCCACCACGCACAGCTTGCGGTGCAGCCTGCGCCAGCTGTCGGGCACCAGCAGGCCCAAGCCGCCCAGCCCGCCGAAGCCGGAAGCCAGCGGCGAGTAGACGCACCACTCCACGCCCGTTTCGCTGAATTTTTTTTGCCATTCGGCCGGCAAGGGATCGGTGCCGATGCCATCGACCAGCACCTGGACCGTCACACCGCGCCCCGCTGCCCGTGCCAGCGCCTCGGCCACCTCGGCAGCGACGCCGTGAACGTCAAAAATATAGGTTTCCAGCTGTATCCAGTTGACCGCGGCGTCAAAGGCCTTGATGAGTGCCGGAAACAAGGCCTGGGCGCCTTCGAGCAATTGCAAGGCTTCGGACTTGTGGAGTGGGGACATGGGCCGGGGAATTTCGCGTGGGGGCTTGTGAGTTTCAGATGTGGTGTGGACTGGTCAGCCCATTTAAACCGACTGCCCCGTATTTGCCAATCGGCTGGGACCCACATGCGGGCAGCGCACCCGCCTCGGCGTGAAGTAAAACAACAAAGCCGAACGCGTGGCCCGGTCCGTTTCACGCCATGAAGCGTGGCAGGAACAGGAGCGCTTCGGCGTTTGAAGGGGAAAAACAGAGATCGGCGGCGGCCCGGTACGGCAACCACTGCCAGGCTGTGTGCTCGCGCGGATGGAGGGTCACAGCGCAGGTCGCGGGCACGCACAAGCCAAACACATGCTCGGTATTGTGCGTCACCCCCGGCGCGTAGCGGTGGCGCCAGGCCGGGTAAATCTCGTAACGATTGGAGAGTACCCAGTCCCGGAATTGTGCGGGTGCGGCGGCGATGCCGGTTTCTTCCATCACCTCGCGCAGCGCCGTCTGCAGGAGCGGTTCGTCCACCGTGTCTTTGGAGCCGGTGACGCTCTGCCAGAAGCCCGGATGGTCGGCACGCTCAAGCAACAGCACATCGAGCTGCGGCGTATGAATGACGACCAGCACCGACTCCGGAATCTTGAAGCGCTTCATGGCTCCTCAAACACCGACGGCCCCCGAGGCGCAACGAGCAAGCGTGGTGACGGCATCCCCTTCAAGCAGGGGCCGCGGAACCGGCTCAGCCGGGCCGCAGGCGCAGCGGCCCCCTCGGGGGGCAGGAAGCTACGCGAAGCGAGCGACCGTGGGGGCCACATTCAAACCGGCTGCGGATTGCGCAGGCGGATATGCAGCTCGCGCAGCTGCTTTTCATCGACCGGGCTCGGTGCATGAGTCAGCAGACATTGCGCACGCTGGGTTTTCGGGAAGGCAATCACGTCACGGATCGACTCGGCTCCGGTCATCATGGTGACGATGCGGTCCAGCCCAAAGGCCAGGCCACCGTGCGGCGGCGCGCCATATTGCAGGGCGTCCAGCAGGAAGCCGAATTTCTGCTGCGCTTCTTCCGGTCCGATCTTGAGCGCGTTGAACACCTTGCTCTGCACATCAGCGCGGTGGATACGAACCGAGCCCCCGCCGAGCTCCCAGCCGTTGAGCACCATGTCGTAGGCTTTGGCAATGCAGCGGCCGGGATCGGTATCCATCCAGTCTTCGTGCCCGTCCTTGGGCGCGGTGAAGGGGTGGTGCACCGCGCTCCAGCGCTGGCCTTCTTCATCAAATTCGAACATCGGAAAGTCCACGACCCACAGCGGCTTCCAGCCGGCCGTGAACAGGCCGGTCTTTTTACCGAATTCGCTGTGGCCGACCTTCAGGCGCAGTGCGCCTATGCTGTCGTTGACGACTTTTTCCTTGTCGGCACCAAAGAAAATCAGGTCGCCGTTCTGCGCGCCGGTGCGCTTGAGGATTTCGGCAATGGCGGCGTCATGGATGTTCTTGACGATGGGGCTCTGAAGCCCTTCGCGGCCCTTGCCCGCATCGTTGACCTTGATCCAGGCCAGGCCCTTGGCGCCGTAAATCTTGACGAACTCGGTGTAGCCGTCAATCTCGCCGCGGCTCATCTCCGAGCCGCCGGGCACGCGCAGGGCGACCACGCGGCCGCCCTTGGTGGTTGCCGGCGCACTGAACACCTTGAAGTCGACATCGGCCATGACATCGGTCAGCTCGGTGAATTCGAGGTTCACCCGCAGGTCGGGCTTGTCGGAGCCGTAACGGTGCATCGCATCGTTGTAGGCCATCACCGGAAAATCGCCAAGGTCCGTATCCAGCACGGTCTTGAAAATGTTGCTAATCATGCCCTGGAACATGTCGCGGATGTCCTGCTCCCCCATGAAGGATGTCTCGATATCGATCTGCGTGAATTCGGGCTGGCGGTCGGCACGCAGGTCTTCGTCACGAAAGCACTTGGTGATCTGGTAGTAGCGGTCAAAGCCCGCCACCATCAGCAACTGCTTGAACAGCTGCGGGCTCTGCGGCAGCGCGAAGAACATGCCTTCATTGACACGGCTGGGCACGAGGTAATCGCGCGCGCCTTCAGGCGTGCTCTTGGTCAGCATCGGGGTTTCAATATCGATGAAACCATGGGAATCGAGAAACTTGCGCGTCTCCATGGCCACGCGGTAACGCAGCATGAGGTTCTTCTGCATGTAGGGGCGGCGCAAGTCCAGCACCCGGTGCGTCAGGCGCGTCGTCTCCGACAGGTTGTCGTCATCGAGCTGGAAGGGCGGCGTGACACTGGGATTGAGCACGATCAGCTCATGGCACAGCACCTCGATCTTGCCGCTTTTCAGGCTGTCGTTGGTGGTGCCCTGCGGGCGGGCGCGCACCACGCCCTTGACCTGGACGCAAAATTCATTGCGCACGTCTTCCGCGGTTTTGAACATGTCGGCACGGTCCGGGTCGCACACCACCTGCACGTAACCTTCGCGGTCGCGCAGGTCAATGAAAATCACGCCGCCGTGGTCACGCCGGCGGTTGACCCAGCCGCACAGGCTGACGGTCTGGCCCGTGAGGCTTTCGGTCACCAGACCGCAATAGTTGGAACGCATTTGGGAAGCAATAGCCATAAAAATCTCGAACTTTCAATGCCTCTGGGGCAGTTTTCGCCGTTTACAGGGGCGGGGTCAGCGGCTGGAAGGGCCTTGCGGGAACCACGACGCCCATCGAAATCACGTAAGTCAGTGCCTCGTCGACGCTCATTTTCAGCTCGATGCATTCGGACTTTTTCAGCATGACGAAGTAACCGCCCGTGGGGTTGGGGGTCGTGGGAACGTAGACGCTCACGTAGTCCCCCGGCAAATGGTTGACCACATCGCCGCCCGGAAAGCCGGTCAGGAATCCGATCGTCCAGACTCCCTCGCGCGGCCATTGCACCAGCAGGGCCTGGCGAAAGGCATTGCCGTTCTCGGAGAACAGCGTGTCCGACACCTGCTTCACGCTCGAATAGATGGACCGCACAATGGGAATGCGGTGCAGCAGCGAATTGCCCCAGTGGACCAGCTTCTTGCCAAAGAAGTTGCTGGCAATGGCGCCCATCAGCAACACAATCGCCAGCATCAAGAGCACACCGAAACCAGGAATGTGAAAGCCCAACAGCTTGTCGGGGTGCCAAGCCCCCGGCAGGATCAAGAGCGTCTGATCAAGCGTTGCAACGATCCAGTTGAGGACTGCCAAGGTAATGGCCAGAGGCACCAGCACCAGGAGTCCGGCCAGAAGCCATCGGCGAATGGAGCTCATCACGAGGCTTTGGATGACGAATCGCTGGCCGCGCTCTGGGTGGCTGGCGCTGTCGCAGGCGTAGCTGTTGCAGGGGCGCTGGCCGTTGCAGCGGCCGCGCCTGTGCCTGTATCTGCGGATTTGCTGGCTGTGCTTGCCGCCGGCGTTGACCCGCTGTCACCCGATTTGGCAGGCTGAGCCGCCTTGTCTGCGCCGCGGAAATCAGTCACGTACCAGCCCGAACCCTTGAGCTGAAAGCCGGCTGCCGTGACCTGTTTCGTGAAGCTGGCGGCCCCGCAGTGCGGGCAATCGGTCAAGGGCGCATCCGATATCTTTCGCAAGACGTCCTTGGCATGCCCGCAGGACTCGCATTTATAGGCGTAGATTGGCATAGTGCTAGAGGTTCTGTCCGGGAAATTGCGCCTGCAGAAGGCTTGCCAGCGCAAAACCTTCAATTATAGGCGTTGCCGGCAACTTCAAGGCAAACAGGCGGGGGAGACCCGCGGCGCCCGGGCCGGCGTCAAAAAATCCGGACCCGCAGCAGCAGTTGCATCACGATCAGGCCCAGCACAAAGCCCAAACCGCCATAGATCAGGCTTTGCAGCAACCTGTTGGTACGCTTTTGCTCGGCCAGCAGGGCTTCCACGTCGCGGCGGCTCGGCCCCGACGGCCCCTTGAGGTACTGGGCCAGCAGCCGCGGCAGCTCCGGCAGCAGCTTGGCATAAGCGGGGGCCTCGGCCTTGAGTTGGGCCCAAAGCTTTTCGGGCCCCACCTGCTCCACCATCCATTTTTCAAGAAAAGGCTTGGCAGTGCTCCAGAGGTCGAGTTCGGGGTCCAGTTCGCGCCCCAACCCTTCAATATTGAGCAATGTTTTTTGCAGCAGGACCAGTTGCGGCTGGATTTCCACCTGAAAACGGCGGGAGGTCTGGAACAGGCGCATCAGCACCAGACCCAGCGAGATTTCCTTGAGCGGCCGGTCGAAGTACGGCTCGCAACAGGCTCGAATGGCCGCTTCCAGTTCGTCCACACGGGTGCTGGCAGGCACCCAGCCGGACTCGAGATGCAGCTCGGCAACGCGTTTGTAGTCGCGCTGAAAGAAGGCGCTGAAGTTGTGAGCGAGGTACTCCTTGTCTACCTCTGTGAGCGTGCCCACAATGCCGAAATCCAGCGAAATATAGCGCCCGAATGTTTCCGGGGCGAGGCTGACCTGAATGTTGCCCGGATGCATGTCCGCATGAAAAAAACCATCGCGAAACACCTGGGTGAAAAAGATGGTCACACCATCGCGGGCCAGCTTCTTCATGTCCACACGGGCATCGCGCAGGCGCTGAACCTGGCTTATGGGCACCCCCTTCATGCGCTCCATCACCATGACATCGGGCATGCAGTAGTCCCAGAACATTTCCGGAATCATGACGAGGTTGAGGTCCTGCATGTTCCGGCGCAGCTGCGCCGCATTGGCGGCCTCGCGCAGCAGGTCCAGCTCGTCGTGCAGGTATTTGTCAAACTCGGCCACCACTTCGCGCGGCTTGAGACGCTTGCCATCGGCGGATGCGCCCTCCACCCAGCCGGCCATCATGTGCATGAGCGCGAGGTCTTTCTCGATCGCGGGCAGCATGTTGGGGCGCAATACCTTGACGGCCACTTCACGGCCGTCGTGCAGCGTCGCAAAATGAACCTGGGCAATCGATGCGCTGGCCACGGGTATGTGCTCAAACGTCGCGAATATGCGGTCCAGGGGCCGGGAAAACGCCTTTTCGATGATGGCCACGGCCACGGCCGATTCAAAGGGCGGCACCCGGTCCTGCAGGCGGGCCAGCTCATCGGCGATGTCGGGCGGCAGCAGGTCGCGCCGGGTGGACATCACCTGCCCAAACTTGACGAAGATAGGCCCCAGCCTTTCCAGCGCCTCGCGAAGACGGGCGCCACGGGGAGCGCTCAGGTTCCGCCCCAGCGAGACGATGCGGGTCAGCAGGCGGATCCACGGTTTTTCAAAGCTGGACAGGACCAGTTCATCGAGACCGAAACGAAGCACGGTCCAGACAATGACCCCCCCCCTGAACACCCGGGTCATGCAGAAGCCTTCGCGGCATCCGGAGAAGAACCTGGCGCTGCGGATGAAGAAGGGGATGAAGAGGAGGATGAAGGGGACGTTGAGGATGGGGCCGGGGACATCGGCGCCTGCGCCAGAAACTGCTTCAGGCCGGCCAGTAGCCGCCTTGCGGCGTCGGCGAGGGCATGCGCAGGCGCATCACCTATCAGGCGGGAGAGGTCTTCTTCGGCATCCCAACGCAGGTTTTCGGCCAGCCATGCAAACTCGGCCGCCAGTTGCACATCGCCCTCAACCTTCACCGGAGGAGGTTTGCCAGCCACCACCGACTGCATGATGACCAGGGGCGACTCGGCGGCCACCGAAAGCAGCAGGTCCGGCTGTGCTGCGGGTGGCGCACGGTCAGCCAGACCCGCAGGGGTTACGATCAAATCAAGCGCAAAAACGCCCCACCGAAGGTGAACAACACGGCCTTTTTGCCGTAACAACCGATCCTGCGCCTGTTTCTCCTGCAGCAAGACATGGTTCAGAAACAGCACCAACCGCCGCTGTCCTTCATCGACCATCCAGGCGGGTGGCTGAAAACGGCTGGCGACAGACTCGAGAAAAGAAAAAGGGGACGTGTTATTCATACGTCCCCGATTTTGCAGGATAAATCGCTTGACAAGTTAAGCCGCCTATTCATCTACCAGCCAGGGCCGCGGAACCGGCTTCGCCGGGCCGCAGGCGCAGCGCCCCCTCGGGGGGCAGCGCATTACACGAAGTGAAAAGCGTGGGGGCTTTATTGCAATGCCTGGACGCCGGCGACCAGCCAGCCACTGCCGCCGTTACGGGGCTTGGTCATGTTCCAGACTTCGCGGAAGGGGCTGGCGCCGGCGGAAGCATCCTCGCGGATCATTCCCGAGAACTCGACGCTGGCCATGTAGGTATCGCTCAGCTCCTCTATGCCCAATAGCTGCGCATTGAGCATCACGACCTCGGTCCGGTTGGCCACACCGCCGGTGTGAGATTCGCGGTCGGCCAGCTGCGCCTTGATCTGCGCCAGCATGTCGTCGGTCATCATCGCGCGCAAACTCTGAATGTCGGAACGGTCCCATGCGTCCTGCAGCGTCACGAAATTCGCCTTGCTGGCCTTGAGGAAGCCCTCGGCATCAAACCCTGCAGGGACGCCCCACGTCTGGGCGCCCAGCAAGGCCGAGCCAATCATGGAGCCCGCGGCGGGCGCGGCCGCCGCGTCCCGGTTGGCATCGAACGCCATGCCGCTGCGCTCCCAGGGTCGCGCCGAGGCGTCGTTGCCCACATTTTCGGGACTGTAGTTCCTCGGCGTGGCAGCATTGCCCGCGCCCTGGAATGCAAATGGATCCTGCGTACGTGGAGCAGCAGGACTTGCCCCGCCGCCCTTGAGCTTGCGCATGACGAAACCGATCACCACCATGATCACCAAGGCCAGCAGCGCGAACATGATGACCTGGCCAAAGGCTTCACCCAGGCCGAGCGATGAAGCCAGCCAGGCCAGGCCGAGGCCGGCAGCCAGGCCGCCCAGCATGGCACCCCACGGTTTTTTCGGAGTAGCAGGAGCTGGCGCCGCAGCAGGCGTTGCCGGTTTGGCCGCGGAGTTGGTCGCAGAAGTAGCGCCGCCCGGCGTGGCCTCACGCTGCGTGACATTGGACGATTGCCTGCCAATTGACTTGCCGCCACCCAGACGCGCAGCCTCGGCGTCCGTCCCCGGCACAGCCAGGGTGAGCGCCATTACGGCAGAAAGAATGACTGACCAAATCTTCATGACATCTCCTTGAGCAAGCTTTTCGCCTGTTTATTTAAAGTCCGTTTAACTTCTTCAACACTTCTGAAATGCTTCTTCAGCATTTGATTGCAACATGCAATGCCACTACCCCGCCGGTCAGGTTGTGATAGTCCACATGACCAAAACCACCTTTAAGCATCAGGGCTTTGAGTTCTTCCTGGCCCGGATGCATGCGAATCGACTCGGCTAGATACTGGTAGCTTGAATCGTCATTGGCCACCAGCTTGCCGAGCCTGGGCAACACCTTGAACGAATACCAGTCGTAAATCTTTTCGAGGGGTTTGGCCACCTTGGAGAACTCCAGCACCAGCAGCTTGCCGCCGGGCTTGAGCACACGGTTCATTTCGCGCAGGGCATCCTCTTTATGCGTCATGTTGCGCAAGCCAAAAGCGACGGTGACCAGGTCGAAACTGGCATCGGCAAACGGCAGGTGTTCTGCATCACAGACCAGCGTGGGCAGGTTCACCCCGGCATCCAGCAACCGGTTGCGCCCTTCCCTGAGCATCGCCTCGTTGATGTCGGTGTGGACCACCCGCCCGCTGCTGCCCACCTTGGGCGCAAACGCCAAGGCCAGGTCGCCCGTTCCGCCGGCAATGTCGAGCACCTGCTGGCCCTCCTTGACATTGGCGACCAGCACGGTGTACGCCTTCCAGGCGCGATGCAGGCCCATCGACATCAAATCGTTCATCACGTCGTATTTGGGCGCCACGGAGTCAAACACGCCGCGCACGCGTCGCGCCTTGTCCTGCTCCTCGACGGATTCAAAGCCGAAATGGGTTTTCGTCATAAAAGTGAATGCTAGGGGGCAAAGCCCCGATTGGTTGCTACAACCCTGCACCGCTTCAGGGCATTGCGAAGTTTTATCCCGGAAAAACAACAGTCCCGCACAGCCATGCGGACAGGGCTCGCCGGCCTCGGCATTCCTCAGTGATGCCCGCAGGCGTGACCCGCGGCTTCGACCATGGGGGCGTCCCTGTCCCGACCCGCAGCCTGCAGCCGCCGGTTGTAGTCGTCCCACAGGCGCTCTTGCTCGACACCCAGGTGATACAAGTAGTCCCAGGAAAAAATACCGCTTTCATGGCCATCGGAAAATACCGGCTTGACCGCGTAGTTGCCTATGGGTTCCAGCTCGACGATATTCACCTCGCGCTTGCCGGTCTGCAGCACTTCCTGGCCGGGGCCGTGGCCCTGCACTTCCGCAGACGGCGAGTACACACGCATCAGTTCAAACGGAATCCTGAATTCGGCGCCGTCCGAAAACGCGATTTCAAGAATACGGGACTGGCTGTGAACCGTCAGCGCCGTGGGAATCGGTGAACCGGCCTGGAGACCTGCCATGGTGATGCATCACTTTCTGAGTAAACCAAATCGAAACCTGCGGAGGTCGAACGCTTGTCTGGGGCAGGTGCATTGCTGAACCGGGAGCCACCGGGAAAACCGCGAGCGCTTCCTGTGCGCTTTCCTGTTCTCTACACCAGCACCCGCTCGATCCCGCCGTGGTTGGCCGCCTCGACATAAGCCGGCAGCCATTCCTTGCCCAGAATCTGGTTGGCCATTTCCACGACGATGTAATCGGCTTCAAGCAGGCCGTTTTGCAGGTCGCCTCCGTAGCGGGACAGGCCCTGCAGACAACTTGGGCAGCTGGTGAGTATCTTGACGTTTTCGCTCTCGCCCACGGCACCGGCGGCCCGCAGGCTGGCCTCGCCTTTTCGCAGTTCTTCTTCCTTGCGGAAGCGGACCTGCGTTGAAATGTCGGGGCGCGTGACACCCAGCGTGCCCGATTCGCCGCAGCAGCGCTCGTTCTTGAGGACGTTGTCACCGAGCAGCGCCTTGACGGTCTTCATCGGCTCCTGCAGCTTCATCGGGCTGTGGCAGGGGTCGTGGTACAGGTAGCCCTTGCCGGGCTGGTCCGTCCGCAACGTGATGCCTTTTTCCAGCAGGTACTCATGGATGTCGATGATGCGGCAGCCCGGGAAAATTTTCTCGAACTCGTAACCCTGCAACTGGTCATAGCAGGTGCCGCAGCTGACCACCACGGTCTTGATGTCCAGGTAATTCAGGGTATTGGCCACGCGGTGGAACAGCACCCGGTTGTCGGTAATGATTTTCTCGGCCTTGTCGTACTGGCCCGATCCGCGTTGCGGGTAGCCGCAGCACAGGTAGCCTGGCGGCAGCACGGTTTGCACGCCGGCATGCCACAGCATGGCCTGCGTGGCCAGGCCGACCTGGCTGAACAGACGCTCTGAACCGCAACCCGGGAAATAAAACACCGCTTCGGTTTCCGCCGTGGTGTTTTTCGGATTACGGATGATGGGCACGTAATCCTTGTCTTCAATGTCCAGCAGGGCACGGGCCGTCTTCTTGGGCAGGCCACCGGGCATTTTCTTGTTGATGAAGTGGATCACCTGCTCCTTGACCGGCGCCTTGCCCACCGTTGCCGGTGGCCTGGCGGTCTGCTTGCGCGCCAGGGTGCGCAGCAGGTCATTGGCCAGGCGCTGGACCTTGAAGCCCACGTCGACCATGGCGCCGCGCATGAACTTGATGGTTTGCGGATTGGTGGCGTTGAGGAAGAACATGGCGGCCGCATTACCGGGCCGGAAGGACTTCTGGCCCATCTTGCGCAGCAGGTTGCGCATGTTCATCGACACATCGCCAAAGTCGATATCCACCGGGCAGGGCGTCAGGCACTTGTGGCATACCGTGCAGTGGTCGGCCACATCCTCAAACTCTTCCCAGTGCTTGATGCTGATACCGCGCCGGGTTTGCTCCTCATACAGAAACGCTTCCACCAGCAGCGAGGTCGCCAGGATCTTGTTGCGCGGGCTGTACAGCAGGTTGGCGCGCGGCACATGCGTGGCGCACACCGGCTTGCATTTGCCGCAGCGCAGGCAGTCCTTGATGCTGTCGGCAATCGCGCCGATGTCAGACTGCTGCATGATCAGCGACTCATGCCCCATCAGGCCGAAGCTGGGCGTGTAGGCATTCGTCAAATCGGCCGGAAGCCTTTTCCCGTCCTGCGTATTCAGCTCCTGATTTCGCAGCAGCTTGCCTTTGTTGAAGCGGCCTTCGGGATCGACCTTCTGCTTGTACTCGGTGAAGGGGCGCAGTTCCTCATCGGTCAGGAAATCCAGCTTGGTGATGCCGATGCCGTGCTCGCCGGAAATCACGCCGTCGAGCGAGCGCGCCAGCACCATGATGCGCGCCACGGCTCCGTGCGCGGTCTGCAGCATTTCGTAGTCGTCGCTGTTGACCGGCAAATTGGTGTGCACATTGCCATCGCCCGCATGCATGTGCAGCGCCGCCCACACGCGGCCCTTGAGCACCCGCTTGTGAATGGCATTGCATTCTTCCAGAATGGGCAGGAATGGCGCGCCGCTGAACAGGGTCTGGAGCCTGGCCCGGATCTGCGTCTTCCAGCTGGCGCGCAGCGTATGGTCCTGCAGCTGCGGGAAAAACGCCTCAATACCGTCGAGCCAGCCGGCCCAGAGGGCCCGGACTTCGGCAATCATGGCAAGCGCCTGGCCGACCCGGTCTTCCAGCAGTTCGGCCGACGGGATGTCGTTGGCATCGTCCGATTTACCCAGAGGCAGGTTGCCCTTGAGGAAAAAGGCTTCCAGCTCGTCGCACAGCCTGATCTTGTTGCGCAGGCTCAGCTCGATATTGATGCGCTCGATGCCGTCGGTGTACTCGGCCATGCGCGGCAGCGGGATCACCACATCCTCATTGATCTTGAAGGCATTGGTGTGCCGGGAAATGGCGGCGGTGCGCTTGCGGTCCAGCCAGAATTTCTTGCGCGCGTCCGGGCTGATGGCGATAAAACCTTCACCGTGGCGCGAATTCGCAATGCGCACCACTTCCGAGGTCGCACGTGCCACCACATCGGCGTCATCGCCGGCGATGTCGCCGAACAGCACCATTTTTGGCAGGCCGCCGTGCTTCTTCGACTTGGTCGCATAGCCGACCGCTTTCAGGTAGCGGTCGTCCAGGTGCTCCAGGCCCGCCAGAATGGCGCCGCCGCGCTTTTGTTCCGCAAACATGAAATCCTTGATCTCGACGATGCTGGGAACGGCATCCTTGGCATTGCCGAAAAACTCCAGGCAGACGGTCCGGGTGTGCGCGGGCATGCGGTGCACGATCCAGCGGGCGCTGGTGATCAGGCCGTCGCAGCCTTCTTTCTGGATACCCGGCAGGCCGCTGAGGAACTTGTCGGTGACGTCCTTGCCCAGGCCTTCCTTGCGGAAAGTCTTGCCCTGAATATCCAGGCGCTCTGTGCGCACCGGCGTCTTGCCGTCGGCTTCAAAATACTTGAGCTCGAAACTCGCCATCTCGGCGTCGTGAATCTTGCCCAGGTTGTGGTCCAGCCGGGTGACTTCCAGCCACTGGGCTTGGGGCGTCACCATGCGCCAGGAGGCCAGGTTGTCCAGGGCCGTCCCCCACAGCACGGCCTTTTTGCCGCCCGCATTCATCGCAATATTGCCGCCAATGCAGGACGCTTCGGCAGACGTCGGGTCCACCGCGAACACAAAACCACCCCGCTCGGCGGCATCGGCCACGCGCTGCGTGACCACGCCGGCCTCGGTCCAGACCGTGGCCACGGGCTGCGCAATACCGGGCAGCGAGACCATTTCCACTTCGGTCATCGCCTCGAGTTTTTCGGTGTTGATGACGGCCGACTTCCAGGTCAGCGGAATCGCGCCGCCGGTGTAGCCGGTTCCGCCGCCACGCGGCACGATGGTCAGGCCCAGTTCGATACAGCCCTTGACCAGTCCGGCCATTTCCTGCTCGGAATCGGGGGTCAGCACGACAAAGGGATATTCGACGCGCCAGTCGGTGGCGTCGGTGACGTGCGAGACGCGTGACAGCCCGTCAAACTTGATGTTGTCCTTGAGCGTCAGCTTGCGCAGTTTGCGCTCGGTCTGGCGGCGCAGGCCGGCCATTTCCTCAAATGAGGCCGAAAAGCGGCTGACCGCGCTGCGGGCCGCGTCCAGCAGCTCGCCGACGATGGCGTCGCGCTGCCTGTCGGCATCGGGTGTGCGGCGCTTTCCGACTTCGGAGAGGCGATGGTGCAAGGCATCCACCAGCAGCTTGCGGCGTTTGGGGTTGTCCAGCAGGTCATCCTGCAGATAGGGGTTGCGCTGAACCACCCAGATGTCCCCGAGCACCTCATAGAGCATGCGGGCAGACCGGCCGGTGCGCCGTTCGTCGCGAAGGCGGTTCAGCAAGTCCCAGGCAGGCGCGCCCAACAGACGAATAACCACTTCACGATCGGAAAAGGATGTGTAGTTATAGGGAATTTCGCGAATGCGTGCTTCGCCGGGCTTTGCGTCATCCGCAAAAACGTTCAATTCTTGAAGGGTAGTAGGGGCGTTCATCGTGAAAATCAGCGGCTTCGGACCCACGTCCAGCGCTGTTGCCCTATGTTACCGCAGCACGGCGTTTGGCCGGGGACCCGGCCCAATGGCCTCATGGAAACCCCGCTTGTTAAGAAGGCACCAAATCGCTTAAATCGGCCTGTCACAAACAGTTCCTAGACTGACCTATTTCAATAACAGCCCAAAAAATGGGGCATCCATATCAGGAGTTTTCATGAAAACCCGTTTCTCCGCACTGGCCTTCGCTGCTTGCGCCCTTGTTGCCCCCCTGGCGAGCCAGGCGCAAACAGAGATCCAGTGGTGGCACTCCATGGTTGCCGTTAACAATGAATGGGTCAACGACCTGGCCAAGGATTTCAATGCGAGCCAGAAGGACTACCGGATCGTGGCCACCTACAAGGGCACTTACGACGAGTCGATGACCGCCGCCATCGCCGCCTTCCGCGCCGGTAACGCGCCGCACATCCTGCAGGTGTTCGAGGTAGGCACCGCCACCATGATGGCCAGCAAGGGCGCGATCGTGCCCGTAGCCAAGGTCATGAAGGATGCCGGCCTGAAATTCGACCCGACCGCTTACATATCGGCGGTCGCCGGCTACTACACGGCGCCCAATGGCCAGATGTTGAGCTTCCCGTTCAACAGCTCCACGACCATTTTTTACTACAACAAGGACGCCTTCAAGGCGGCGGGACTGGACCCGGACAAGGCGCCCTCCACCTGGCCCGAAGTCGCGCTGGCGGCTGCCAAGCTCAAGGCCTCTGGCCACAAGTGCCCCTTCACGACGGCCTGGCAGGGCTGGACCCAGCTGGAAAGCTTTTCCGCCTGGCACAACGTCGAGTTCGCCAGCAAGTCCAATGGCCTGGCCGGTATGGACGCGCGGATGAAAATCAACTCGCCGCTGCACCAGCGGCATATCGAGAACCTGTCGAGTATGTCCAAGCAGGGCCTGTTCGTCTACAAGGGCCGTGGCAATGTGCCCGAAGCGAGTTTCATTTCGGGCGAGTGCGCAATGATCAACACCTCCTCGGGTTTCTACGGCAATGTGGCCAAAAACACCAAATTCAGCTATGGCCTGGCCCCGCTGCCCTACTACCCTGACGTCCCCGGCGCACCGCAAAACACGGTGATCGGGGGTGCCAGCCTGTGGGTCATGTCGGGCAAGAAACCCGCTGAATACAAGGGGGTGGCAGCCTTCTTCAACTACATCTCCAGCCCTGAAGTGCAGTCAGCCAGTCACAAGCGTACCGGCTATCTGCCGGTCACCACGGCCGCCTACCAGCTGACAGAAAAATCCGGCTTCTACAAGGAAAAACCGGGCACCGATGTCGCTGTGACACAGATGATTCGCAAGGTCACCGACAAGAGCCGCGGTATCCGCCTGGGCAACTACGTACAGGTTCGCGCGATCGAGGATGAAGAGCTTGAGCAGGTCTGGAGCGGCAAGAAATCAGCCAAGGAAGCCCTTGATGCCATTGTGAAACGCGGCAACGAGCAGCTTGAGCGCTTCGAGAAAGCCAACAAGCCCTGACATCCCCGGCGCCGGCCGCAGGCCTGCGCCACGGCTAAACCCGCAATCCCCCGCCTGCCCGGTTGCCGGCGGGCGGATTGTTTACCTTGAATAAGCCCATGGAAAAACGCGTCTTGTTCCGCTCAAGCTGGCTGCCATGGCTGCTGCTGACTCCCCAGGTCATCGTGATCAGCGTGTTTTTCTTCTGGCCCGCAGCGCAGGCGCTGCTGCAATCATTCCAGCTACAGGATGCCTTTGGGAGTTCCACGGAATGGGTCGGTCTGGCCAACTTTGACAACCTGTTCAACGATCCGGGTTACCTGGCCTCATTCAAAACCACCGCAGTATTTTCCGTGCTGGTTGCGGTGCTCGGCATCTCTTTGTCGCTGACGCTGGCGATCTTTGCAGACCGCATCCTCAAGGGTGCGCTGTTTTACAAAACCTTGCTGGTCGTCCCTTATGCAGTGGCCCCTGCCGTGGCTGGTGTGCTGTGGGTGTTCATGTTTTCTCCGGCGCTGGGCGTGGTCGCCTATGCACTGGACCAGGTGGGCATCAACTGGAACCACCTGCTCGATTCCGGCCACGCGATGACGCTGATCGTGATGGCCGCCGTGTGGAAGCAGATTTCCTACAATTTCCTGTTCTTCCTGGCCGGCCTGCAGTCGATTCCAAAATCGCTGATCGAGGCCGCCGCCATCGATGGCGCCCGGCCCTGGCGGCGTTTCTGGACGATTCAATTTCCGCTGCTCTCGCCCACCACCTTCTTCCTGCTGGTGATCAACATGGTGTACGCATTCTTCGACACGTTTGCCATCGTCGACGCCACCACCCATGGCGGCCCCGGCCAGGACACATCCATCCTGGTCTACAAGGTCTACTACGATGGCTTCAAGGGCATGGACCTGGGCGGTTCAGCGGCGCAGTCGGTGGTCTTGATGCTGATCGTGATTGCCCTGACGGTGGTGCAGTTCCGGTATGTTGAAAAGAAAGTGGTGTACTGATGTTCCTGCCCATCATGAGTTCAGCCTCGGCTGCTGCTCCGCAATTTCGGCAGGAGTGCCCTCATGGTTGAGCGCCGCGCCACCCTGGGGCTGCTTGCCCATGCAGTGATGATCCTGGGCGTTTTGATTGTCGCTTTTCCGCTCTACCTGGCTTTCGTGGCGTCCACCCATACCGCGCAGGAAATCGTGCAGGCCCCGATGCCCTTATTGCCGGGCAGCCATTTCTGGGACACCTACCGCGCCGCGCTTTTTGGCCGCGATACCGGAACGGGTTCCACCGCGCCTGTCGCCCGCATGATGTGGGTCAGCCTGGTGACGGCGCTGGTCATCACCTTCGGCAAGATCGCGATCTCGCTGCTGTCGGCCTTTGCCATTGTCTACTTCCGCTTTCCCCTCAAAAATTTCTTTTTCTGGGCGATTTTTGTGACCCTGATGCTGCCCGTGGAAGTGAGGATAGGCCCCACCTACAAGGTAGTTTCCGATCTGGGCATGCTCAACAGTTACGCGGGCCTCACCATTCCGCTGATTGCGTCCGCCACGGCGACTTTCCTGTTCCGCCAGTTTTTTCTGATGGTGCCCGATGAACTGGTAGAGGCCGCGCGCATGGACGGCGCGGGCCCGATGCGCTTTTTCAAGGACATCCTGCTGCCGCTATCCAAAACATCAATGGCCGCGCTGTTCGTGATCCAGTTCATCTACGGCTGGAACCAGTACCTCTGGCCCCTGCTGGCCACCACCAGTGAAGACATGTACCCCGTCGTGATCGGCATCAAGCGCATGATCGCCGGCGGTGACGCCGCCAATGAATGGAACGTGGTCATGGCCACAGCCATTCTGGCCATGCTGCCGCCCGCCTTCGTGGTGGTGCTGATGCAGAAGTGGTTTGTCAAGGGCCTGGTGGATACCGAGAAATAAGCAGAAAACACAAAAACGACACGAACGACAAAAATGACAAAAAAAGACAACCAGCAGGCGCAACACCCATGGCATCCATCTCGCTGAACAACGTCATCAAGCGCTACGGCGCCGGCAAGAGCGCCGTGCAGGTCCTGCACGGCGTGAATGCCGAAATCGCAGACCGCGAATTCATCGTCATCGTCGGCCCGTCCGGCTGCGGCAAATCAACGCTGCTGCGCATGGTCGCAGGCCTTGAGGAAATCAGTGAGGGACAGATCGCCATCGGCGGCAAGGTGGTCAATGACCTGGAGCCTGCCGAGCGCGACATTGCCATGGTGTTCCAGAACTACGCGCTCTACCCGCACATGAGCGTGTTCGACAACATGGCGTACGGCCTGAAGATCGCGAAAATTCCGAAGAATGACATCAAGACCCGCGTCGACAAGGCCGCCGGAATCCTCGAACTCGGCCACCTGCTGGACCGCAAACCCCGCGAACTCTCAGGCGGGCAGCGCCAGCGCGTAGCCATGGGCCGCGCCATCGTGCGCCAGCCCCAGGTGTTTTTGTTCGACGAGCCGCTTTCCAACCTCGACGCCAAGCTGCGCGTGCAGACGCGGCTGGAGATCCAGAAGCTGCACCGCGAGCTCGGCATCACCGCGCTGTTCGTCACGCATGACCAGGTGGAGGCGATGACACTGGCGCAGCGCATGATCGTGATGAACGCGGGCCGCATGGAGCAGTTCGGCACCCCCGAAGAGGTCTATAACCGCCCCGCCACCACCTTTGTGGCGAGCTTCATGGGCTCGCCGCCGATGAACCTCCTCAAGCACGCCCCCAACGCTGACTTCGGTGGCAAGCCCGGCACCCTTCTGGGTATCCGCCCCGAGCACCTGCAAATCGGCCCGACCGGCTGGGCGGTGCAGGTTGACACCCTTGAAATGCTGGGCGCCGAGCGTTTGGTGTACTGCCGCATGGGTGACGAGTTCCTGATCGTACGCACCGATGAGAGCCTGTCGTCCGCACCCGAAATCGGCGCCACCATTCATGTGACGCCACGCACTGACCGTTTGCACTGGTTTGACGCCGGGACAGGGAAACGTTTGCTATGAACAACGGGTCGCCACACGAAGTAGCGAGCAGTGGGGTTTCCGCTTCCTGGCCCTATCCGCGCTGGATCGCGCATCGCGGCGCCGGCAAACTGGCGCCTGAAAACACGCTGGCGTCGTTCAGGCTGGGGGCCAGCCACGGCTACCGCATGTTCGAGTGCGATGTGAAGCTGAGTGCCGACGGCGTGCCGTTTTTGCTGCACGACACCACGCTGGAGCGCACCACCAACGGCCGGGGCGTGGCCGGCGAGCAACCCTGGGAAGCACTGTCCGAGCTCGACGCGGGCAGTTGGCACTCACCTGCTTTTGCCGGTGAAGCCTTGCCCACGTTCGACAGCATTGCGCGCTACTGCCTCGACAACAGTTATTTTTTGAATATCGAGATCAAACCCACGCCGGGAGTCGAAAGCCGCACCGGCACCGTGGTGGCCAATGAAGCGGCCCGACTGTGGCAGAGCACTGCCATCCCTCCCTTGCTCACGTCGTTCCAACCTGCGGCGCTGGAGGCGGCGCGGGCTGCCCAGCCCCGGCTGCCACGCGGCCTGCTGCTCGACGAGCTACCCGAAAACTGGCTGGAGACGGCGACAAAGCTGCAATGCGTGGCCATCGTCTGCAATCAAAAGCTCTGGAACGCAGATACGGTGGCACAGGCCCAAAAAGCCGGCTTCAGGACGCTCAGCTACACCGTCAATGACGAAATCAGCGCCCGCCGGCTGATCGAATTGGGCACCGACGGCATCATCACTGACCGGGTGGATGCCTTCCGGCCCGATTCGTAAACCGCGCGGGGGACCTCTAGAGATTCCCTCAGGCCTTCCAGCCACGCAGCAGGACCCACTGGCACAGCGCCGCAACCACCACCAGCGCGGCATAGGTCAGCATCTTTCCGTCGTGGCCGAAGATCAGCAGCCCGGCCACCAGGACAGCCATGTTTGCTACAAAAACAATAGCCAACTGAGTCCAAATTGCTTGAGCCAGCGGTCTTTTTGATTTAAAAAATCCGGAAAAAAGACGGGGCAGGAGCACCAGCAGCACAGCGACAAACGCGGCCGGCGCCATGAAATTGAGCAAGTGGTTGGTCAGCAGGTAAGCGGTCATGGCGGTGGCGGTCTAAGTCACGGGCAAGCCCTGAAAACAGCCTCCAAAAGACTGTGAAGGGTGATTGATCCAGGCCAAATGACCCTCCCGCGCTTCAATTTTATAATCAGGAGATGTCAGTCTGGGCCCTGGGGCTAAACCATACCACCGCACCGCTCGATTTGCGCGGGCGATTCGCCTATGCCCTGGACCAAATCGAGCCCACGCTGCGCGGCTTGCGCGAGTCGCTGGCCCGCCAGCCCGAGGCCACCCTGCTCTCGACCTGCAACCGGACCGAGATTTATTGCGCGGGCGATCACAACGATCTGGAACACACGCTGGAGTGGCTGGCGCACAACGGTGGCGTCTCGCCTGCCCTGCTGCGTTCGCACGCCTACACCCTGCAGGACGACCAGGCAGCCCGCCACGCTTTCCGCGTCGCCAGTGGGCTCGACTCCATGGTGCTCGGCGAGCCGCAGATTCTGGGCCAGCTGAAAGACGCGGTGCGTGCCGCGGAGGACGCGGGCGCCATGGGCAGCACGCTGCACCAGCTGTTCCAGCGCTCCTTCGCCGTCGCCAAGGAAGTACGCACCAGCACGGAGATTGGCGCGCACAGCATCAGCATGGCCGCCGCCAGCGTGCGGCTGGCTGGCCAGCTGTTTGAAAACCTGGGCGACATCAAGGTGCTGTTCGTCGGCGCCGGTGAAATGATCGACCTGGCAGCCACCCACTTTGCCGCCAAAAACCCCAGGTCCATGGCGATTGCCAACCGCACGCTGGAGCGCGGCGAAAAGCTCGCCAGCCGCTTCGGTGCCGAAGTCATGCGTCTGGCCGATCTGCCCAGCCGCCTGCACGAGTTTGACGCGGTGATCAGCTGCACGGCAAGCACCCTGCCCATCATTGGCCTGGGCGCCGTGGAACGTGCGGTCAAGCTGCGCAAACACCGCCCCATGTTCATGGTCGACCTGGCCGTGCCGCGCGACATCGAACCCGAGGTCAAGGCCCTGCCCGACATCTACCTTTACACCGTGGACGACTTGGCGCACGTCGTCCAGACTGGCAAGGACAACCGCCAGGCGGCTGTGGCCCAGGCCGAGGTCATCATTGATGCCGGCGTGCAGAACTTCATGCACTGGCTGGGCCAACGCCGCACGGTGCCCTTGATCCAGCAGCTCAATGCGCAAACCGACGAGTGGCGCGCTGCGGAAATTACCCGGGCCAAAAAACTGCTGGCCAAAGGCGAGCCGATGGATGCCGTGCTGGATGCGCTGACGCGCGGCCTCACACAGAAAATGCTGCACGGCGCGCTGGCCGAATTGCACGCGGGTGACGCCGCCAGCCGCGAGGTCACGGCGAACACGGTGTCCAGGCTGTTTTTGCGCGGGCAACTGCCCAAAGAACACAAAGAGCGTTAGCGCCGGCCTTCCGCGCCGCCGCAGCCGCCAGAACGGCTGCTTTCCTGCCGGCGGCTTCGCCGGTGTGCTCTCCCTGATTTTTCGCCGCTCCGGCCTTCGACTCAATGAAACCCTTTCTCCGCCAAACCCTGGACCGTCAGCTGCTGCGCCTGCATGAACTGGACTCCCTGCTGTCCGCCAGCGACGTCGTGAGCGACCTGGACCGTTTTCGCGCCCTGACCCGGGAGCATGCCGAAGCCAGCGTGGTGGCCGAGCAATACACCCGGCTCACCAGCCGCGAGGCCGACCTGGTCAGTGCCGAGGGCATGCTGGTGGAAGCCAAAGACGACCCCGAAATGGCCACCATGGCCGAAGAGGAAATCGCTGCCGCCAAGCTGGATATCGCCCGGCTCGATGAAGCCCTGCAGCTCATGCTGATCCCCAAAGACCCGGACGACGCGCGGGCGGCCTTTATTGAAATCCGCGCCGGCACGGGCGGTGACGAGTCGGCGCTGTTCGCCGGCGATCTCTTTCGCATGTACACGCGCTTTGCCGAGCGCAACCGCTGGCAGGTCGAGATCATCAGCGAATCATCCAGCGAACTGGGCGGCTACAAGGAGGTGGTGTTGCGCGTGGACGGACCCACCGATGCCACGGGCGTGGGCGTGTACGGCAAGCTGCGGTTTGAGTCGGGCGGCCACCGCGTGCAGCGCGTGCCGGCCACCGAGACCCAGGGCCGCATCCACACCAGCGCCTGCACCGTAGCAGTGATGCCGGAGCCCGATGAGGCCGTGGCCATCCAGATCAACCCGGCTGACCTGCGCATTGACACCTACCGCGCCAGCGGCGCCGGCGGCCAGCATATCAACAAGACCGACTCGGCCGTGCGCATCACGCACATCCCGACCGGCATCGTCGCCGAATGCCAGGAGGGCCGCAGCCAGCACAGCAACAAGGCCCAGGCGCTCAAGGTGCTGACCGCCCGCATCCATGAAAAAGACCGCGCCGAGCGCGCCGCCAAGGACGCGGCACTGCGCAAGGGCCTGGTCGGCACGGGCGACCGCAGCGACCGCATCCGCACTTACAACTTCCCGCAAGGCCGCCTGACCGACCATCGCATCAATCTGACGCTGTACAAGCTGCTGGCCATCATGGAAGGCGATTTGGGCGATGTCATCACGGCACTGCAGGTGGCGCGCGGCGCCGAACAGCTGGCCGAGCTGGAAACCGCCAGCAACGGCTTCTAGATGGCCAATTTCCGCTTTTTACATACCCAATCGGGCTCGGGCCCAATTTTTATCTACGCCAGCGGCTATTCTTTTTATAGCAAATGCAGGGCCACCCCATGAGCCAACCAATACACCAGCCCACCTGCGCCCAAGCCTTGGGTGCCGCCCAGGCACTGGGGCTGGATCGGCTGGACGCCCAGCTGCTGCTGCTGCACGCGCTGGGCAAGCCTGCTACGGCCAGGGCCTGGCTGCTGGCGCATGACACCGATGAGTTGACGAAAGGGGTCGCCGGGCGCTTGCGGGCATTCAGCCTGCGCCGGGCAAGCGGTGAGCCGCTGGCCTACATCGTCGGCAGCAAGGAGTTTTTTGGCCTGGACCTGCAGGTCGACGCCCGAGTGCTGGTGCCCCGCCCGGACACCGAAACGCTGGTGCATTGGTCGCTGGAGGTGCTGCAGGCGCCCGCCATGCCGGCACGGCCGCAAATTCTTGACCTGGGCACCGGCAGTGGCGCCATTGCGCTGGCCATCGCCCACAGCCTGCAAGCGTCCGGCCGGGAGGCCCGGGTGGTTGCCGTGGACGCGAGTGCCGGCGCGCTGGCAGTGGCCCGTGAAAACGCCCGACGCCTCCAGCTGGAGCTCGAGTTCTGGGAGAGCGACTGGCTGACAGAAGTTAGTGAACACTTTCACCTGATCGCCAGCAATCCGCCTTACATCGCCAGCGCCGACCCGCATCTGGTGGCATTGGCGCATGAGCCTTTGCCGGCGCTGGCAGCGGGTACAGACGGGCTGGAAGATATCCGGAAAATTGTGACGCAGACGCCGGGACACCTGGAGCCCGGCGGCTGGCTCCTGCTGGAGCACGGCTATGACCAGGCCGCTGCGGTACGCGGTCTCCTCGCTGAGCAGGGCTTTTCGCAGGTCCAGAGCCGGCCGGACCTGGCCGGCATCGAGCGCTGCTCGGGCGGCCAATGGCCAGGCTAAGTATCCCGCGCGGAGGCCGTAGGTCCAGACGGGCGGATAGCGCCCAGCACCCAGTTTCAAACAGCGGGATAATCAGGTTCTTCAGACCGTTGAATTCTGATTCCCGGATTCCATATATTAAAGAACGGCCCGGCGGAAAACCTCTGTTTTTCGACCCTGCACGGGCCCTTAGCGCCCATTCCAAAGGATTTCACCATGAGCACCAGCGACACCACCCAGCAACGCATTGACCAGATCGTCAAATCCAGCGACGTCGTCCTGTTTATGAAAGGCACGGCCCAGTTCCCGATGTGCGGCTTTTCAGGCCGCGCCATCCAGGTGCTGAAAGCCTGCGGGGTGAACAAACCTGTGACGATCAACGTGCTGGAAGACGAGGAAATCCGTCACGGCATCAAGGAATACAGCAACTGGCCCACCATTCCCCAGCTGTATGTGAAGGGCGAGTTCATTGGCGGTTCGGACATCATGATGGAGATGTACCAGAACGGCGAACTCCAGCAGGTACTGGGCACAACCGCCGCCTGAGACCTTTCAACGCCGTCCGGCGTAGTCCCGATAGCGCGTCACATAGCGTCCACGGCGCGCCCGGTTAGCGCGTGTAGCCTTCACAGGCGCCCGCGTTCACAGCCCCCTTGCATTCGCGCTTCAGCCGGGCCACGCGCTGGCTGACCGTCTCTTCAGATCCCGGCATGAACTTGACCTTGCTGCCCCGGGCTGGGGGTTTGGCCGCTTTTTTGCTGGATTTGGCTTTTTCAGGCGTATTTCCGGTTTGTGCAGGCTCTGCAGGCTGGGCGTGCGCCGCACCCTGCACCAGCGCCGCGACGACCAGGACGGTCTGTGCCGCCCAGACAACGGACTTCTTCATTTCCTCTCCCTCTTCCTGATTTTCTAGTGTTCTTGATCTTCTCGTCTTCTTGATGCGGTTCTATACCGCTTGCAGCTTTTAAAGCTTATTGCAGCCGGGGGTCACTATGGTTTTCGTCATCAGGCGGGGCGTCCGCCGGCAACCTGAACCCCTCGCTGGCCCAAGCGCCCAAATCGATGTTTTTGCAGCGCTCGCTGCAAAAGGGCCGGAAGGGATTGCTCGGTGCATAGATGCTTTGACCGCCGCAACCGGGACATATCACCCGCTTGACGGGTATCGGGTCTTCATTCATAGCTGACATGACCTCAAACGGTTCTGCAAAAATCAACCGGTCAGGAGCAAAGCGTCAACTCAAACGTCGAATCATCCGTGCTCGCATGCAGCCGATCATCGCTCTCGTGGCGCATCAGGCGTACCGACACAATCAGGCGATTGCCGCTGATTTCGGGAATCAGCCCCTTTGCAGGGTCGATGCGCAGGCGCAGCAGCTGGAAGGTGCGTCCCTGCGGTAGCGTCTGCTGATATTGCCCCCCCGGCGCCACCACTTTTTGCGGTGCACCCGAGTCGCGCAAAAGTGTCAACAGCACGCGTATGGATTCAGCCAGCGGTACGAGCGGCGCCACCCAGCGCTGCAAATCGTGCTGGCGCGTGGCAGAGCCCAGATGCTGCCATGCATAGTAGGCTGGCAAATCAAACTCGCAGGTTCCGCCCGGAATACCAACACGGCTGCGTATGCTCATGAGCCAGTCGTTCTCGGTCAACGAATGCCCTGCCTTGCCTGGAAGATTGTTCAGGGCAGCAAAGCAGCCCTCAAGCTGCCCCGTGACTTCATCGAGCACCGCTTCGGAAATGGCCGGGTTGCCGCGGTAGCCGTTGAGAACATGTTTCTGCTTTTCAAGGTCCTTGAGCACATCGGTTTTCAAATCCGCCCGGGCGCCCACATCCATGATTTCGAATATGGTCGTGATGGCATAGTGATGATCCGTCGGGCTCTCCCGCTCCACCAGTTCACCCAGGCGGCGGAACAGGTGCTCCAGGCGCAAATAGGTGCGTATGCGTTCGTTAAAAGGATACTCGTAAAGAATCACAGCGCTATTTTCGTCAACTTCATTGGGGATGCTAGTCTGCCCATCATAGCCCGAAGCGGCTCGCCAGCTGCCTGACCTGCAAGCCAAGGGCCTCAAGGGACAGGCTGTCGTTGTATAGACAGATGTCGGCTGCCGCGAGCCGCTGCGCGCGGCTGGCCTGGCCAGCGATAATCTTTTCAACGACATCACGCGTCCAGCCGCTGCGGCCCATTTCTCGGGCCACAACCCGGGCTATCTGGGTGGCTTCGCTGCAGTCCACCACCAGAACCCGGTCCAGCTGCTGCCGCCAGCGCCCCGACTCCACCAGCAAGGGAATGTCAAAGACGATGCATGAACTGCCTGCCCGCACCGCCTCTTCGTACTGCCGCAGGGTTTCCTGACTCACCAGGGGATGAATGATGGCTTCCAGCTGCTGCTTGACTGCCGGGTCGTTGAAGGCAAGCTGGCGCATCCGGTCACGGTCCATGGCCCCTTCGGCTGTGATGGCAGCGCCTCCAAACCGATGGAGGATTTCATGGATGGCAGCGCCCCCGGGCGCCGTCACCTGGCGGGCGATGGCGTCTGCATCGACCAGCGTCGCGCCCCTGGCCACCAGCAGACGGCCCACCGTACTCTTGCCGCTGCCTATGCCGCCAGTCAGTCCGATGCGCTGGGCTGCGAAGGGCATGGCATCACAAGCCCACAAACTGCAGAATCGATTGAGGCCCGAACACCATGGCGGTAAATCCCGCACCTGCCAGGAAAGGACCAAATGGCACGTAACCGCCCTCGCGCAGTCCACTGGAAAACTTCAGCGCAATGCCGATGACGGCGCCAATGACGGAAGCCATCAGGATCATCGGGATCAGCGCCTGCCAGCCAAACCAGGCGCCCAGTGCCGCAAACAATTTGAAATCTCCGTAACCCATGCCTTCTTTTCCGGTCACCAGCTTGAAAGCCCAGTACACCAGCCACAGGGAGAGATAGCCGGCGACCGCACCCCACAGGGCGGAGTACAGATTGACGGCCGGATTCCACTGCAGCGCCGCCACAATCAGTCCGGCCCACAGCAAGGGCAAGGTGATGTCGTCCGGCAGCAAGGTCGTGTCCCAGTCAATCAGCGCCAGCACCAGGAGCGCCGCCGAGAATCCGCACCAGACCAGCGCAGCCAGCGACCAGCCCCAACGCCACGCGCAAAAGAAGAACAGGGCGCCGGTCACCGCCTCCACGATGGGATAGCGCACGCCGTAGGGCGTCCCGCACACGGCGCACTTCCCCCTGAGGAACAGGTAGCTCGCCACCGGGATGTTCTCATACCAGCGTATGACATGGCCGCAGTTGGAGCAGCGCGATCGCGGTGCCAGCAAATTGAATTTCTCTCCGGGCTCCACTGGGTTTCCGGCCAGGTCGGCACATTCCTGCGCCCATTGCCGCTCCATCATTTTGGGCAGGCGATAGATGACGACGTTCAGGAAGCTGCCAATGAGCAGACCAAAAAATCCGGCCAGCAGGGCATCGATCTCCGGCCCTAAACCCAGTCCCAATCCCGTCGTCATTAAACGACTTGGCCCAGCTTGAAAATAGGCAGGTACATGGAAACCACAATGCCACCGATCAATGTGCCCAAGAACACAATGATGATGGGCTCCATCAGACTGGACAGGCCGGCTACCATTTCATCAACTTCCGCCTCATAAAAATCGGCGGCCTTGCCCAGCATGTGGTCGACCGAGCCGGACTCCTCGCCAATGGAGCACATCTGCAGCACCATGGTGGGAAACAGGTTGGCATTGCCCATAGCCGCCGTCAGGCTGGTACCCGTCGATACTTCCTGCTGGATTTTTTCGGTGGCATCGGCATAGAGGGAATTACCCGATGCGCCCCCCACGGAATCCAGGGCCTCCACCAGCGGCACACCGGCCGCAAACATGGTCGAGAGGGTACGGGTCCAGCGGGCAATGCAGGACTTTTCAATGAGGGGCCCAAACACAGGCACCTTGAGCAGGAGCCGGTCCATGAACTTCTGCATTTTTTCATTGCGCTTCCAGGCCTGCATGAAAAAATACAAGGAGCCGCCGATACCGCCAAAAATCAGCCACCAGTAAGACACAAAGAATTCACTGACGGCAATCACGAACAGCGTGGGTGCCGGCAAATCCCCCCCGAACGAGGTAAACACTTCCTTGAAGGCAGGGATCACGAAAATCATGATTACCGCCACCACTACAAAGGCCACCACCACCACCGAAATGGGGTACATCAGGGCGGACTTGATTTTTGACTTGATGGCCTCGGTCTTTTCCATGTAGACCGCCAGGCGGTCCAGCAAGGACTCCAGAATACCGGCGGCTTCACCCGCCTCGACAAGGTTGCAATACAGCGCATTGAAATACAGCGGGTATTTGCGAAACGCAGCGCTCAGCGAGGTACCGGTTTCCACATCGGTGCGCACATCGTTGAGCAGTTTGGTCACACTGCCGTTGGGATTGCCGCGACCCACGATGTCAAATGACTGCAAAAGGGGCACGCCAGCCTTCATCATCGTGGCGAGCTGTCGGGTAAAGATGGCAATATCCTTGGGCTTGATGGCCTTGCCCGAGCGCATGCTGCGTTTCTTGATTTTGGTGGGCAACACACCCTGCCGGCGCAAGGAAGACTTGACCTGGTTCTCGCCAGAGGCACGGATCTCGCCACGGACCGGTTTACCCCCCCGGTCCTTGCCCTCCCACTCGAAAACAAATTCCTTGACGCCTTTGGATACTGCAGTTGCCATGATGTTTTCTCGTTGTATGGACGGCCTCAGGCCATCCCGTCGCCACAGTCACTCACCAGTGTGTTCAACTTTGCACTCCCATTAAACATTGGTGCAACCCAAAACCTCTTCCAGGGAGGTCGTGCCGAGTTTAACTTTAGACAGACCGGATTGGCGCAAACTCCTGACACCCTCAGCTTCTGCCTGCGCCGCAATCTCGAGGGCGCTGCCGTCGCGCAACACTATCCGCTGGATCTCCTCGGAAATAGGCATGACCTGGTAAATGCCGACGCGCCCCTTGTAACCGTTTGTACACATGGAGCAGCCCACCGGGCGATAAGGCGTCCAGGAGCCATCGACTTCCTCCTCCTTGAATCCCGCCTCCAGCAGCGTTTCGCGCGGAATATCGGCGGGGGCCTTGCAGCTGACGCACAGGCGCCGCGCCAGCCGCTGCGCCGTGATCAGGATCACGCTGGATGCAATATTGAACGGCGCAATGCCCATGTTGCGCATGCGCGTCAAGGTAGTGGGCGCGTCATTGGTGTGCAGCGTTGACATCACCATGTGGCCGGTCTGGGCCGCCTTGATCGCAATATCGGCCGTTTCGATGTCGCGTATCTCACCCACCATGATGATGTCCGGATCCTGGCGCAAAAAGGCCTTGAGCGCGACTGAAAAAGTCATGCCCGCCTTGTCGTTCATGCTGACCTGGTTAACGCCCGGCAAGGTGATCTCGGCGGGGTCTTCAGCGGTGGCAATGTTGACGCCCGGCTTGTTCAGGATATTCAGACAGGTGTAGAGCGACACCGTCTTGCCGGAGCCGGTAGGACCGGTCACCAGCACCATGCCGTAAGGCCGCTGTATGGCCGCCAGCAAACGCTCCTTCTCGACCGGCTCGTAGCCCAGGGCGTCAATGCCCAGTTTGGCACTGCTCGGGTCCAGGATACGGATCACGACTTTTTCGCCGTACATGGTGGGCAGGGTGCTGACCCGAAAATCGATCACGCGATCCGGGCCGATCTTGAGCTTCATCTTGCCGTCCTGCGGCACCCGCTTTTCCGAGATGTCCAGCTTGGAGATCACCTTGATACGTGCCGCAAGTTTTTCCTTGATGGCCACGGGTGGCGACGCGATTTCGCGCAATTCGCCGTCTATCCGGAAACGGACACGGTAGGTGTGCTCGAACGGCTCAAAGTGCAAATCAGAAGCCCGCATGCTGAAGGCATCGAGCAGCATCTTCTGGAGAAATTTGACGACCGGTGCATCCTCGACTTCAGAGACGCTGGCATCGTTGTCCTCAGCGGCTCCCGAATCCACCGTGGATTCATCGAATTCGAAATCATCGCCAATGATGCTTTCCATGGCCTCGGCAGCCGTGGTACTCGACGCCTCCACCAGTTTGGACAGCTTGTCGTACTCGGCGATCACCCAGTCCACACCCATCTGGGTGGAAAACTTGATCTTTTCCGCCGCTTCCTGGTCGGAGGGATCTGCCGTTGCGACAATCAGGCGGTTATTGCGCTTGCTCAGCACGACAATGCGGTAAGTCGTGCAAATCTTGGTATCGAGCAGGCCCTTGGGCAGGCGCAGAACGTCGATGGCCTCCAGATCCAGCAGGGGCGCAGCGAACGCAGTAGACATGATGTGCGCCAGATCAATGGCGGACACTGCCCCCGAGCCGGTCAACTCGGCAATGAAACTGGTACGCCCGCTTTGCGCCTTGCGAAAGATGTCTTCAGCGGCCTTCTGGCCCAGCTTGCCTGCCACCACCAATGCCCGGCCCAATCCGGGCAATGCCAAGACGGGTGGTTCGTTGATAGCGGTATCGACAGCGGCCATGAATCTTTGAAATTAGCCCAAATGGGTATCATCGTCGATAGATAACACGGTGTAAATCGAAAACGCCCCCGCCCCGCCCCCAGGCGTCGGAACTGTGCGGAGAAACGCACACTCTATGTATGCATACTCTATAAAAACAGAAAAGAATCTGGTCGGGGTGAGAGGATTCGAACCTCCGGCCTCTACGTCCCGAACGTAGCGCTCTACCAGGCTAAGCTACACCCCGCCTTGACAACCGTCAGGAGCGCCTCTGCAGCAGTTGCGATGCCAGTTGCCCCAAAGCATTACTGTAAGGGTTTTGGGGCAATGCTTGCAAGGCATCCAGCGCACGCTGGGCCTCCGCGGCGGCCGCGTCCCGTGTTGCCTGCAGGGCTCCCGTCTGTTGCACGATGGCAATGATTTGCGGCATCTGGTCCGTTCCGCCTGTTTCAATGGCCCGGCGAATCACGGCACGCTCAAGTTCGGTGCATCGCTGCATCGCAATGATGAGCGGCAACGTCGTCTTGCCTTCGCGCAGGTCGTCCCCCAGGTTTTTCCCCATTTCCGACACGTCGCCGTCATAGTCCAGCACATCGTCAATCACCTGGAAAGCGGTACCCAATGCCTGGCCATAATCCGCGCAGCTTTGCTCCACCGCCAGCGAAGACTGAGCCAGCAACGCCGCCAGACGGGCGCTGGCCTCGAACAGCTTGGCCGTCTTGGAACGGATGACCCGCAGGTAACCGTCCTCCGACAGCGTCGCGTCATGCATGTTCATGAGCTGCAGCACCTCGCCTTCGGCAATCACATTGGTGGCTTCCGCGAGCGTCTGCATGACGCGCATGTCGCCGGCCTCCACCATCATCTGAAAGGCGCGTGAATATAAAAAATCCCCCACGAGCACGCTTGCAGGGTTACCGAAGGCCTCGTTGGCCGTGGCACGGCCGCGGCGCAATGTGGACTCATCCACCACGTCATCGTGCAGCAAGGTGGCGGTATGAATGAACTCCACCACCGCCGCCAGGTTGTAGCGCTGGTCGCCGCGATAGCCCAGGGCGCCGCACATCAGAAGCAGCAGGGCGGGCCGCAGGCGCTTGCCACCGGCCGCCACGATATATTGGGACACTTGGCTGACCAGCGGCACGTCCGACTCCAGCCGGCGTTCGATCACTGCGTCCATTCCACGCATGTCGTCGGCAATCAGGGCAAGGGCGGCGGCGGTGCTTGAGGAATTGGCAGACAAAAGGCGGTCCAGACGTTAAGTTTGGGCAGATTATAGAAAGCGACCCCATCCATAGCACAGGCGGTGCACTGGAGAATGCCTTAAAACTGCCCGCCTGGCCATTTTTAGCCGGCCGTGCTAGAATATCGGGCTCTGTGGAAATTCGTCCGCAGAACTCAATTTACGAGGTCTCACATGTACGCGGTCATAAAAACCGGTGGCAAACAATACAAGGTTGCTGCTGGAGAAAAAATTAAAGTAGAACAGATTGCTGCGGACGTAGGCCAAGAGATCGTTATTGACCAGGTATTGGCTGTCGGAGAAGGCAGTGCAATCAAGGTTGGTACGCCCTTGGTGTCCGGCGCGACTGTCACAGTCACAGTGCTGTCTCATGGCAGGCACGACAAAGTGCGCATTTTCAAAATGCGCCGTCGCAAGCACTACCAAAAACGCCAGGGTCACCGGCAAAACTTCACCGAACTGCAAATCGGCGCCATCGTCGGTTAAGCAGGGAAGTACCAGGAGTAACGAAAAATGGCACAGAAAAAAGGCGGCGGCTCTACGCGAAACGGGCGCGATTCGCAGCCCAAAATGCTGGGCGTCAAGAAATTTGGCGGCGAAGTGATCAATGCAGGCAGCATCATCGTGCGCCAGCGTGGCACCAAGTTCCACCCAGGCGTCAATGTCGGCATCGGCAAGGACCATACCCTGTTTGCGCTTGTTGACGGTGCGGTATCGTTTTCCGTCAAGGGTGCACTGAACAAGCACACTGTGAATGTGACCCCGGCCTGAGCTGATCACTTCGATAAGTCACTTCGACTGAAGCGAAGCCCCGACCTGTCGGGGCTTTTTTGTTTGTAAACTACCTTTCAGCTTCTCCAGTCTTCCGCCCTACCCGAGCACCCGCACATCATGAAATTTGTTGACGAAGCCTTTATTGACATTGCCGCTGGCGATGGCGGGAGCGGCTGCGTTTCCTTCCGCCACGAGAAATACAAGGAATTCGGCGGCCCGAACGGCGGTGATGGCGGTCGCGGCGGCCATGTGTACGCGGTCGCAGACGTCAACCTGAACACGCTGGTGGACTTCCGGTTTTCGCGTCGCCATGAAGCCCGCAATGGCGAGCACGGCATGGGCTCCGACATGTTCGGCGCCAAGGGGGACGACATCATCCTCAAAATGCCCGTGGGGACCATCCTGACCGACGCCGAGACCGGTGAAGTGCTTTACGAACTGCTGGTGCCGGGTGAGCAGGTATTGATCGCCAAGGGCGGCGATGGCGGTTTCGGCAACCTGCGGTTCAAAAGCTCTACCAACCGCGCGCCACGCAGCAAGACGCCCGGCTGGCCCGGGGAGCGCAAAAGCCTGAAGCTCGAACTGAAGGTACTGGCCGACGTCGGCCTGCTCGGCATGCCCAATGCGGGCAAGTCGACCTTTATTTCGGCCGTCTCCAACGCCAGACCGCGCATTGCCGACTACCCTTTCACCACCCTGCACCCCAACCTGGGTGTGGTGCGCGTCGGCCCCGAGCAAAGCTTTGTGGTGGCCGACCTGCCCGGCCTGATCGAGGGCGCCTCCGAAGGTGCGGGCCTGGGACACCTGTTTTTGCGCCACCTGCAACGCACACGCCTGCTGCTGCACATCGTCGATCTGGCGCCTTTTGACGAAGGCGTGGACCCGGTCGCCCAGGCCAAAGCCATTGTGGGCGAGCTGAAAAAATACGATGAAGCGCTGTACGAAAAGCCGCGCTGGCTGGTGCTTAACAAGCTCGACATGGTGGACGCCGACAAGCGCGCCGCGGTCGTGAAGGATTTCGTCAAGCGCTTCAAGTTCAAGGGTCCGGTGTTCGAGATCTCGGCACTGACGCGCGAAGGCTGCGAGCACCTCGTCAAGACGATTTACCAGCACGTCCAGGGTGTGCAAAAAAGTGAGCAGGCCGTGGAAGAGGTCGATCCGCGCTTTGCCGAACTGCCGCCCGAGCCACCCCAGCCGCCCGTTTCCAGCTGATCCGCGTGCAATTGCCTGGCAGCAATTGCTATATAAATCATAGCTGTTCACCCACCTTCTTTGGGTTAAAACCTCAAAACGTACTCAACATGCAAGATAAAACAGGCTCTCCTGTTCTACGCAACGCCAGACGCATTGTGGTCAAGGTGGGCTCCAGCCTGGTAACCAACGAGGGCCGTGGACTCGATGCGGATGCCATCGGCCTGTGGTGCGAACAGCTGGCAGCGCTGGTCAAGGATGGACGCGAAGTCATCATGGTGAGCAGCGGCGCCATTGCCGAAGGCATGAAGCGGCTGGGCTGGACCGCCCGGCCCAAAGCCATCCACGAGTTGCAGGCCGCCGCCGCGGTAGGCCAGATGGGGCTGGCCCAAGTGTATGAGAGCAAGTTGCGGGAGAACGGCATCGGTAGCGCGCAGGTCCTGCTCACGCATGCCGACCTGGCCGATCGCGAACGCTACCTCAACGCGCGCTCCACCCTGCTGGCCCTGCTGCAGCTCGGCGTGGTGCCGGTCATCAATGAGAACGACACCGTCGTCAACGACGAGATCAAGTTTGGCGACAACGACACCCTCGGTGCGCTGGTGGCCAACCTCGTCGAAGCCGACGCACTGGTTATCCTGACCGACCAGAAGGGACTCTACACCGCCGATCCGCGAAAGGACCCGACCGCCCGGTTTGTGCACGAGGCGAAAGCCGGTGATGCCGCGCTGGAGGCCATGGCCGGCGGTGCCGGCTCGAGCATTGGCAAGGGCGGCATGATCACGAAAATCCTGGCGGCCAAACGCGCGGCCGGCTCTGGCGCTTCGACCGTCATTGCCTGGGGCCGCGAGCCGCAGGCCCTGATCCGGCTGACACAAGGCGAGGCCATCGGTACGCTGCTGGTGGCGCAGACCCAGAAGATGCAGGCCCGCAAGCAATGGATGGCCGATCACCTGCAAATGCGCGGCTCGGTCACCGTGGATGCGGGCGCTGTCGGCAAGGTGCGCGACGAAGGCAAGAGCCTGCTGCCGATTGGCATGACAAGGGTGGACGGTGATTTTTCCCGTGGCGACGTGATTGCCATCAGGGATACCGAAGGCGCAGAAATTGCGCGGGGCCTGGCCAACTATTCGAGTTCGGAGGCGCGGCTGATTTGCCGCAAGGCGTCGTCGGAATTCGAAAAGCTTCTGGGCTACACCGGCGAACCTGAAATGGTCCACCGGACCAACCTCGTGCTCACGCGGTAGCTACCCGGAAGGCAGAGCACCGCCGGCATCGAAAGATGCACCGGAGCGACCGGGCGACGCCCTCGCATGACAGGGTACGGTGTGCTATTCCGATATCCTGAAATTCGGATTTTTCAGCCGGCTTATCAGGACGGGAACTGACGGTGCCGGTGCCGCGTTATCGCATGCGCCGGCCTTGGCGAACCGCAAGACATGCTTGGACGGCATGTTGCCAAACATGGAGCGCCACTCCGCATTGGCCACCGGGTTCCAGCGGCCATCTGGCGAGTAACGGGCATAGGTCTTGTATTCACCGGTAGCACAGCGTATGCCTTCGTACATCACATTGCGCGCACCACTGGCGCTGGTCGCCACCATCACATAGCGTACGAGGCCGTCGCTGTTGGATATGCGGATGGTAGCGGGATCGACTCCATAAACCAGCGATGAGTTGGGTGACACATCGAAAGTGACCAGCTTGCCGGCATCAAATGCCGGAGGCGGCGGAGCGTCCGATTCCTTCCAGTCCGGATCGTCCGTAGCGCTCTGGGCCCAAGCCGCGCAGGTGATGCCCAACGCAATTGCTATACAAGAAAGACGGACCACAAAGGCCGGTTTGAATGTCATGTTTTGGTCGTCGAAGGATCCGCGCCCAGGCTGGTCTGCGGATCAGGTTCAAAGGTGGCACCGGGGGGCAACTCGAACGAGGCACCCAATCTGGCCGTGTAGCTGTATGTCAGGCTATTGGCCGGACGGGGGCTGGTTTCACCGGCCTGGCCCGCCATCTGATCGCGCAGGTGGGCACCCCCGCGCAGATAGCGGTTGCGATGGTCGGGACGTGAATCGGGCCGCGGGTCGGACCGGGGGTCACAACGCGGAACAAAGCGCGCCAACTCGGTCAGCGCCATCTCGTACACGCCACGTTTGAACTCCACCACCACATCGAGTGGCACCCAGTAGTCGTTCCAGCGCCAGGCGTCAAACTCGGGATGGTCTGTCGCGCGCAGGTTCAGGTTCCAGTCGTAACCGACCAGCTGCAGCAGGAACCAGATCTGTTTCTGGCCTTTGTAATGTCCGCGCGCATCGCGGCGGATAAACCGGTCAGGCACCTCATAGCGCAACCAATCTCGGGTACGGGCCAGCACGTGAACGTGCTGCGGCAACAGTCCCACCTCTTCATGCAACTCGCGGTACATGGCCTGTTCGGGATTTTCGCCCCGATCAATGCCACCCTGCGGAAACTGCCACGAGTGGGTACGGATACGTTTGCCCCAAAATACCTGACTTCTCTGGTTGAGCAAGATGATGCCGACGTTAGGCCTAAAGCCATCCCGGTCAAGCATAATCAAACCTCAAATTTTTTAAACTGAGTCCATTATGCACAGCGAAGGCGCCAGCGCCAAGCGCACGGCCGGGCTCCAGCCCCCTTCCAACGCAGAATTCCAGAAAAATAGCCCATGAAAGCCTCCCAGTTCTTCATTTCCACCCTCAAGGAAGCTCCTGCGGATGCGGAGATCGTCAGCCATCAGCTCATGGTGCGTGCCGGCATGATCAAAAAGCTAGGCGCCGGCATTTACAACTACATGCCCATGGGTTTACGTGTTATCCGCAAGGTCGAAGCGATTGTTCGTGAGGAAATGAACCGCGCTGGTGCCGTGGAAATGGCAATGCCAGTGATCCAGCCGGCCGAGTTCTGGCAGGAAACCGGCCGGTTTGAAAAAATGGGCCCCGAACTGCTGCGCATCAAGGACCGCCACGGTCGCGATTTTGTGGTGCAACCGACTAGCGAGGAAGTCATCACCGACGTGATGCGCCAGGACATCAAGAGCTACAAGCAGCTGCCGAAGAACCTGTACCAGATCCAGACCAAATTCCGCGACGAGCGCCGTCCGCGTTTTGGCCTGATGCGCGGGCGGGAATTCATCATGAAAGACGCCTACAGCTTTGACCGCGACCAGGCTACTGCCAAGGCCAGCTACCAGGTCATGGCTCAGGCCTACCGGCGGATTTTTGACCGCTTTGGCCTCACCTACCGCGCGGTGGCTGCCGACAGCGGCGCGATTGGCGGCGATTTGAGCGAAGAGTTCCAGGTGATTGCCACCACCGGCGAAGACGCCATCGTCTACTGCCCCGGCAGCGACTACGCGGCCAACATGGAAAAGGCCGAAGCCCTGGCGCCCCAGGGCGCGCGCAAGACAGCCTCCCGCGCCATGACCAAGACCCCCACGCCGGACAAAGCGACCTGCGCCGACGTAGCCCAGTTGCTGGGCATCCCGCTGGAAACGACCGTCAAGTCCCTGGTGCTGGCCACCGACCAGACCGATGAAACCGGCAAAATCATCAAGACACAGGTCTGGCTGCTGTTGTTGCGCGGCGACCATGACATGAATGAAGTCAAGGTCGGCAAGGTACCCGGCCTGGCGGGATTCCGCTTTGCCACCTTGCCTGAAATCGAGGAGCACTTTGGCTCCAAGCCCGGCTACCTGGGCCCCCTGAATCTCCAAAAATCGGTGAAGCTGGTCGTCGACCGTGAGGTGGCGGCCTTGAGCGACTGGGTTTGCGGCGCCAATGAGATTGATTTTCACATCACCGGCGTGAACTGGGGACGTGATCTTCCTGAGCCCGACCTGGTGGCCGACCTGCGCAACGTGGTCGCGGGCGACCCCTCGCCCGACGGCAAGGGCGTGCTGGCGATTGAACGCGGCATCGAGGTAGGCCATGTGTTCTACCTCGGCACCAAATACAGCCAGGCCATGAATGCCACCTTCCTGGACGAAAACGGCAAGCCCCAATTCCTGGAGATGGGCTGCTACGGCATCGGCATCACACGCCTGCCTGCTGCGGCCATCGAGCAAAACCACGACGAGCGCGGCATTATCTGGCCCGACGCGATTGCGCCGTTCACGGTGGTGCTCTGCCCCATCAGCCCGGACCGCTTCGCCGACGTGAAAGCCGCTGCCGACAAGCTCTATGGCGAACTCCTCGCCGCCGGCGTGGACGTGATCCTCGATGACCGCGGCGAGCGCCCCGGCGCGATGTTTGCCGACTGGGAACTGATCGGCGTGCCCCACCGCGTCACCATTGGCGACCGCGGCCTTCAATCCGGCCAGGTTGAATACCAGCACCGCCGTGATGCCACCTCCAGCAAGGTCGATGCAGCCACGGCGCTGGACTTCCTCAAGGGAAAACTGGCCCTGTGACAGCTCCCGGCATCGCGTCTGCGACGCCCCTCCGGCAACTTTCAAGAAGAAAGTGCCTGCAGTCCCTGTCTGCCGCGTGTATTCCGCTATTATTTTTAGAGCAAGCGAACGCTGGCGCCCAGATTGAAGAGCCTTTGATGGACTCGGTCCGCTCGGCCCTGAGCTCGGCCGTTTCCAACCATGCGCCTCCGGTGCCGGAGTTCAGGGACACCGAAAGCCGGCTGACCTACCTGCGCTGGCTGGGCGCCATGAGCGATCGCCTGAGAAAGAAAAAACCGGAGTGGCAAGTCCGCAAGGAATTCCTGCAAACCGTCTGGTATGAGAGCAAACGCGCCGGACTGGACGTTACGCTGGTGCTCGGCCTGATTCAGGTCGAAAGCAACTTCCGCAAATTCGCCGTGAGCAATGTGGGTGCACGCGGTTACATGCAGGTGATGCCATTCTGGACACGCGTGATTGGAGACGGCGACCCTTCCAAGCTCTTTCACATGCAGACCAATTTGCGCTTTGGCTGCGTGATTCTTCGCCATTACCTGGACCGCGAACGCGGCGACCTGTTCATGGGCCTGGGCCGCTACAACGGCTCGCGCGGCAAGGCGCCCTATCCGAATGCGGTGATGGGTGCGAGCAAACAGTGGGAATTCAGCGGCTGAAACCGTCTCCACGCACAAGCAAGCCAGAACCCCAATGAATTCTGGATTTACAGCTATCAATTAAATAACAAACCCGAGTTAGGCTGCCGATCAGCGCGTCGCGCCCGAAAAGCCCCGCTCTTCGGCAAACCAGGCCAGCACCGGAACGGTGCCTGGCAACACCGGCTGCACGGTGACCGGCAATGACTGCCAGGCAAACGACTGCCCCTCATGCATGTGCAGTTCACCTGTCCACTCAAACACCTTGCAGAAGTTGAGCCGTACCAGCGCATGGGGGTAGTCCACCATTTCAACCTTCCACGGATGCACGGCGCCGATGGTGATACCGATCTCTTCCTGCAGTTCGCGGCGCAGCGCCTGCTCGACCGTTTCACGGGCTTCCAGCTTGCCACCGGGGAACTCCCAGTAACCTTCATAGACTTTGCCAGGCGGGCGCGAGGTCAGCAGGAAGTCGCCATTGGGCCGGATCAGCACGCCGACCGCAACGTCAACAATCTTTCGGTCCACACCGCCCTCGCGCGGTCGCTCACCGTCGGCGACCAGCATGCTCATGTGGAGTGATCTGGCGCCTGGTCGGACGGTGCAACGGCAGAGGCACTGGCCCGCTCGTACGGCAGGATGACCTTCGCAGCCACAGACGTTGCGGCACCATCCCGGCCCGCAAAGTCGCGCGCAAACTGGTAGGCGACACGGCCGCTGCGCGAGCCACGCTCCAGCGCCCACACCAGGGAGGCCGGCTTCGCTGCGGCAATCGCGTCCTGGCCCACGCCGAACGACGAGAGCCACTGCGCGACGATGGTCAGGTATTCCTCCTGGCTGAAGGGGTAAAAGCTCACCCACAAGCCGAACCGTTCCGAGAGCGAAATCTTTTCTTCCACCACCTCGCCGGGGTGAACCTCGCCATCCTCGCTGTGCGTGTAGGTGAGGTTTTCCGTCATGTACTCGGGCAGCAGATGGCGCCGGTTGCTGGTGGCGTAGATGAGCACATTGGGCGTGGCCGCTGCGACCGAACCATCCAGAATCGATTTGAGCGCCTTGTAACCTGGCTCGCCCTCCTCAAAGCTGAGGTCGTCACAAAACACAATGAATTTCTCGGGCAATTCGGACACCACGTCCACAATGTCCGGCAGGTCGGTCAGGTCGGCCTTGTCGACTTCAATCAGCCGCAGGCCGCGTGACGAATATTCATTCAGGCAGGCCTTGATCAGCGACGACTTGCCGGTGCCCCGTGCGCCCGTCAACAGCACATTGTTGGCCGGTTTACCGTTGACGAACTGCTCGGTGTTGCGCCGGATTTTTTCCTTCTGGTCCTCGATCTCCTTCAGGTCGGCCAGGCGCATGGCGCCCAGGTGCCTGACGGGCTCGAGCGAGCCGTGGCCCGAACTGCGCTTGCGGTAGCGGTAAGCGACTGACGCCTGCCAGTCGGGCGCCTGCAGCGGTTGCGGCAAGACCGATTCAATGCGCGTGACCAAGGACTCCACCCGCGCCATCAGGCGCTCAAACTGCTCGTTCATGCTCTTTAGCCCCGGTTGCTTTAGCTGCGGTAATCAGCGTTAATCTTGACGTAGTCGTAGGAGAGGTCGCAAGTCCAGACGGTATCCCGGGCCGCGCCGCGGCCCAGCACCACGCGCACCGTGATCTCGCTCTGCTTCATCACCCGCTGGCCGTCCGCTTCCACATAGCCCACGTGCCGGCCACCGTTTTTGGCCACCAGCACATCATCCAGGTACAAGTCGATTTGGGTCTGGTCCAGGTCGTCAATGCCGGCATAGCCCACGGCGGCCAGAATACGGCCCAGATTGGGATCGCTGGCAAAAAATGCCGTCTTGACCAGCGGTGAATGGGCGATGGCGTAGGCCACCTTGCGGCACTCTTCACCAGTTTTTCCGCCCTCGACCTGCACCGTGATGAATTTGGTGGCGCCCTCGCCGTCTCGCACGATGGCCTGCGCCAGTTTTTTGGCGATGTCCAGCATCGCCGCACGCAGGGCTTGGCCGTCTGCGCTGTCCAGCGAGGTGATGGGGGCGTGGGTCGCCTGGTTGGTGGCCACAACCACAAAGGAGTCGTTGGTTGATGTGTCGCCATCCACCGTGACGCGGTTGAACGAGCCCTCGGCGAGTTCGCGGGCCAACTGGCCCATCAAGGTTTGCGACACGCAGGCGCTGGTTGCCATGAAGCCCAGCATGGTCGCCATATTGGGCCGGATCATGCCGGCGCCCTTGCTGATGCCGGTGATGGTGACTTCTGCGCCGCCGATCACGAGCCTGGTGGAGAATGCCTTGGCCACCGTATCGGTGGTCATGATGGCCTCCGCCGCATTCGCCCAGTTGTCGGCTTTGGCATCCGCCAGCGCGGCGGGCAGGCCAGCGGCAATGCGGTCGTGCGGCAGCGGCTCCATGATCACGCCGGTTGAAAACGGCAGGATTTGCTCGGGAGCCAGATTGAGTTCGCGGGCCAGTGCAATACAGCTGGCCAGCGCGCGGTTCAGTCCGTCCTCGCCGGTGCCGGCGTTGGCATTGCCGGTGTTGATCAGCATGGCGCGGATGCCCAGGCTTTGGCCCGCGTTCTTTGCGAGGTGCTCCCGGCAGATCTGCACGGGCGCCGCACAAAACCTGTTTTGCGTGAAGACGGCGCCTACCGAGGCCCCCTCATCCAGCAGCAGCACGGCCAGATCCTTGCGGTTGGCCTTGCGTATGCCTGCTTCGGTGATGCCCCAGCGCACACCAGGCACAGGGTAAAGGTCCGCCGCGGGTGTAGCCAGCAGATTGACGGGCATGTTCGTGACTCCAGAAAACTAGTCGTTCGACCCAGAGGGACTCAATTCAGCCGGCCGTGGCACAGCTTGTACTTCTTGCCCGAACCGCAGGGGCACGGATCATTGCGCCCCACACGCGGCACGGCGATGCCGGAGGCCAGTGGCACGCGCCGCTGCGTGTCTTCGTCCACCCGGGTTTCCGCTTCACCGGTTTCGGTGGGAGCCGTATAGGTGACGTTGGAGATGCTTTCTGCCCGATTTTCCATTTCCTCGGCGGCCTGCTCGAGCTGCTCGCCCGACTGGATCTTGACCGTCATCAGCACCTTGGTGACTTCGTTCTTCACGCTGTCAAGCAACTGGCCAAACAGCTCAAACGCTTCGCGCTTGTATTCCTGCTTCGGCTGCTTTTGCGCATAGCCGCGCAAATGGATGCCCTGGCGCAGATAGTCCAGCGCGCTCAGGTGTTCACGCCAATGGGTGTCTATGCTTTGCAGCAGCACAATGCGCTCGAACTGCGTGAAGTTTTCCTGGCCGATTTTCTCGACCTTGTCGGCAAACGCGACATTGGCCGCAGCAATGACCTTTTCCAGGATGTCTTCGTCGGTGATGGCGGTTGCGCTCTCCAGCTCCCCGGCCAGCGGCAGGCTGATCTGCCACTCATCGAGCAGCACCTTTTCGAGGCCGGCAATGTCCCACTGCTCCTCGACGCTTTCAGCCGGCACGTACTGCCGCGCCAAATCCGTGAAGCAGCCTTCGCGCAGGGACTCGATCTGCCCTTGCAGGCTGCCCGCGTCCATGATGTCATTGCGCTGTTGGTAAATCACCTTGCGCTGGTCATTGGCCACATCGTCATATTCAAGCAGCTGCTTGCGGATGTCGAAGTTGCGCGCTTCAACCTTGCGCTGTGCGGATTCGATGCTGCGCGTCACGATGCCGGCTTCGATGGCCTCGCCATCGGGCATTTTGAGCCGCTCCATGATGGCCTTCACGCGATCGCCCGCGAAAATGCGCATCAGTGGATCATCCAGGCTCAGGTAAAACCGCGAGGAGCCCGGGTCGCCCTGCCGGCCCGAACGGCCGCGCAACTGGTTGTCGATGCGGCGCGACTCGTGGCGTTCGGTCGCGATGATGCGCAAACCGCCCAGCGCCTTGACCTGCTCATGCTCTTCTGTCCACCGGGCACGCAGGCGGGCAATTTCGGCCTCCTTCGCAGCGGTGTCCATCGACTCGTCGGCTTCAACCGCTTCAATCAGCTTTTCAAGGTTACCGCCCAGCACGATGTCGGTACCACGACCGGCCATGTTGGTGGCAATGGTGATCATCTTCAGGCGACCGGCCTGCGCCACGATATCGGCTTCCCGGGCGTGCTGCTTGGCGTTGAGCACCTGGTGCGGCAGTTTTTCCTTTTCCAGCAGTTGGTCAATGATTTCGGAGTTCTCGATGGAGGTCGTACCCACCAGCACCGGCTGGCCGCGCTCATAGCACTCGCGAATATCCTTGATGCCGGCTTCGTATTTCTCGCGTGTGGTTTTGTACACGCGATCAAGCTGGTCATCGCGCCGGCTGACCCGGTTGGGTGGAATGACCGTCGTCTCCAGTCCGTAAATCTCCTGGAACTCGTAGGCTTCGGTATCGGCGGTACCGGTCATGCCGGCCAGCTTGCCGTAGAGGCGGAAATAGTTCTGGAACGTGATGGAAGCCAGCGTCTGGTTTTCCGCCTGGATCTGCACACCTTCCTTGGCTTCAACGGCCTGGTGCAGGCCATCGCTCCAGCGGCGGCCCGACATCAGGCGGCCGGTGAACTCGTCAACGATCACGACCTCACCGTCCTGCACCACATAGTGCTGGTCACGGTGGTACAGCAAATTGGCGCGCAGGGCGGCGTACAAATGGTGCATCAACGAAATGTTGGCCGGATCGTAGAGCGTGGCGCTTTCGGCAATCAGGCCCAAGTTGAACAGGATGCGCTCGGCGCTCTCGTGGCCCTGCTCGGTCAAAAACACCTGGCGTGTTTTCTCGTCGATGGTGAAGTCGCCGGGCTTGGTCACGCCCTCGCCGGTGCGGGGGTCGGCCTCGCCTTCCTGGCGCGTGAGCAACGGCACGACCCTGTTCATCGCGAGGTACATCTCGGTGTGGTCTTCGGCCTGACCGCTGATGATGAGGGGTGTACGCGCCTCGTCAATCAGGATCGAGTCCACCTCGTCAACGATGGCGTAGTTCAGGCCGCGCTGCACGCGGTCTCCGACCTCGTACACCATGTTGTCGCGCAGGTAGTCAAAACCGTACTCGTTGTTGGTCCCGTAGGTGATGTCGGCGTTGTAGGCGGCCTGCTTTTCCTCGCGCGACATGTTGGGCAGGTTGATGCCGACCGTCATCCCGAGAAAGTTATAGAGCTTGCCCATCCAGCGGGCGTCCCGGCTGGCCAGGTAATCATTGACCGTCACCACATGGACGCCCTTGCCGGTCAATGCATTGAGGTAGACCGGCAGCGTCGCGGTCAGGGTCTTGCCCTCACCCGTGCGCATTTCCGAAATCTTGCCGTTGTGCAGTGCCATGCCGCCCAGCATCTGCACGTCAAAGTGGCGCATCTTCATGACGCGCTTGCTGCCTTCGCGTACAACGGCAAAGGCTTCCGGAAGAATGGCATCCAGCGCCTCGCCGGCAGCCACGCGATTCCTGAATTCCTCGGTCTTGGCACGCAACTCGTCGTCGCTCAGCTTCTCGTACTGGGTCTCCAGTGCATTGATGTGGTCTACGGTTTTGCGGTAGGTTTTAAGCAGCCTGTCGTTGCGGCTGCCGAAAATTTGGGTCAGGATGTTGGAAGCCATAAATGCGAGGCCGCCTTGACACTCCCGTGAGCGGGCAAGGCGGCCAAAATCCCTTAGTGAATACGGAACTTAGGTGTGGGCGCGACCAGTTAGTTCAACTGTGCGCAAAGCGCTGATTTTAGCGCCGCTGGAACCGCTAGTTCGGCGGGGCTTGCGGCAAGGCTGCCGTCCGCCGCGGCCGGGTGCCTGCAGCAGCCATTGCAAGCCTGGGCAGTTTCTGGCCGGCTGTCAGAAATTTCTGCGGGTCCTGAAAAACCCCCTGGACCAGAACCTCAAAATGCAGGTGCGGGCCTGTGGAGCGACCGGTGGTGCCCACCTCAGCAATCTTCTGGCCGCGTTTGACCAGATCGCCTTTTTTGACCAGCACCCGCGACGCATGCGCGTAGCGCGTCACCAGGTCATTGCCATGGTCCACTTCCACCATGTTGCCGTAGGCCGGGTGATATTCCTGCGCCACGACCACGCCGCCCGCAGCCGCAAGGATCGCGGTGCCAGGGTCCGACGGGAAGTCCAGGCCGGTATGCAGCGCAGACCGGCCATTGAGCGGGTCAATGCGCCAGCCAAAGGACGAGCCAAGTTGGCCGCCAGCCACCGGCTCCTGGGTCGGCACCATCATTTTCTTGATCTTCTGGTCAAACAGGCGGGACTCCATCACGGTCATCAGGTCGACCCGCTGATCGGTCAGTTTGTCCAGATCCGCCAATGTGGCCTGAAGCTCGTCCATCGTAAGTGAACGCCCGGACACCAGCGCGCCGCCGCTGCCGGGCACTGCCCTGATCTCGCCGGGGTTCACACCGGCCAGACCCGATACCCGTTCACCCAGCGCTTCAAGCTGCATCACCTTGGCCTGCATTTCACCCAGCCGCCTGGCCATCACATCGAGGTTCTCGCGCAGGAAGCGATCGCGTTGATCGAACTCATCCTTGACCACCAGCTTCACCAGCGATCCAATCACGGGCCAGCCTTCACGGGCCCCCTTGAGAAACACCCAGTGGTACAGGCCGGCGGCGACAAGCATGAGGGCCAATGCGGCGACAAAGCCCGCCAAAATCAGTTTTGTGCCACTTAAATAGATGGCCCGGCTATTGGCCAGCCACGCATCCGTGATAATCAAATGCACTTGTGTCTACCTCTTTAAAAGCTTGCACTGACCGGGCCGCAGCCCGCCCAACGTGAATCCCATCCGGCGCCCTCCTTCGACCCTCACCATCCATCAGGCTGCCGGCAATTCTCCGCCCCTGGCACGGCTGACCGAACTCGTCCGTGAGTCCAATGACAGACTCAAGGCGATTGAGTCGCTGCTTCCGGAGACCCTGCGTCCTGCCGTCAAGGCCGGACCGATTGAGGGAGAAAGTTGGTGCCTGCTGGTGAGCAGCAATGCAGCCGCCGCGAAAATCCGTCAGCTGCTTCCGCTCATCCGGACCCACCTAGTGGGCAAAGGTTGGAAGATTACCTCAATTCGGTTGAAGATACTAATAACCAAAAAGTAGTAAGCGCATGCTTCCAACGGAGGTTCAGCGCAGTTGACCCGGTGATCAGTTTGCCAATCGCTATTCAAGTCATAGCGCCGAACACCCATGAAGTATGGGATGGCAAAGATGCTTTGATAAATGGTGCCGCTTGTCGGAATCGAACTGACGACCTACCGCTTACAAGGCGGTTGCTCTACCAACTGAGCTAAAGCGGCACAAAACTATTTTACTTGACGCGCTTGAGTGACGGGCGTGTGCGCGGTGGTGACTTGGGGGGCTCGGGGGAATCAGGGCCTTGCTCACCGGCTTCGGGTGCGCTCTCGGGCACCAGTTGCATGATCTTGCCTTCCGGCCCATCCCCCACACCCTGCGCCGAAGAGACTTCCGCCGGGGCAGATTCACCGGGTGTCCCCGGAACCGCATCAATGCCGGCCGCAGAGCCTGCCGGCGAGGCCACCATGGGGAAAGCCATGCCCTGCCCGTTTTCGCGCGCGTAGATGGCAATCACATGCGTGATCGGAACGACGATCTCTCGGGCGCTGCCGGCAAAACGCGCCTTGAACTCGATAAAGTCGTTGCCCAGTTTGAGCGAGCTGGTCGCATCAAAACTGATATTGAGCACGATCTCATTGTTTTTTACATACTCGCGCGGCACCTGCACGGTTTCATCCACCGACACCGCCACATAAGGCGTGAGGCCGTTGTCGGTGCACCACTCGTAAAGCGCCCGTATCAGGTACGGGCGGGTCGACGTGGAATCCGGTGCGTTCATGAATTCAGCCAAGTTGGACCCGGACCCGCGTGTGGGCGCCCTCTTCACCAGCCAGGGCCGCGGAACCGGCTATGCCGGGCCGCAGGCGCAGCGCCCCCTCGGGGGACAGCGCAGTACGCGAAGCGACAAGCGTGGGGGCCATATTATTTGCGCATGACCTTCTCGGAAGGCGTCAGTGCTTCAATGTAAGCGGGGCGCGAAAAAATGCGCTCGGCATACTTGAGCAGCGGTGCGGCATTTTTTGACAGGTCGATGTCGTAGTAGTCCAGGCGCCAGAGCAGCGGCGCAATCGCCACGTCCAGCATCGAGAAGTTGTCGCCGAGCATGAACTTGTTTTTCAGAAAGATCGGGGCCAGCTGCGTCAGGCGGTCACGGATGTGCGAGCGGGCTTTTTCAAGCGCCTTCTCATTGCCCTTGGAAGCCCGTGATTCCAGCGTGCTGACGTGAACGAACAGCTCTTTTTCAAAGTTCAGCAGGAACAGGCGAACACGCGCACGGTCGACCGGGTCGCCGGGCATCAGTTGCGGGTGCGGGAAACGCTCGTCGATGTACTCGTTGATGATGTTGGACTCGTACAGGATCAGGTCGCGCTCGACCAGAATGGGAACCTGGCCGTAAGGATTCATCACATTGATGTCTTCCGGCTTGTTGTAGAGGTCGACATCGCGGATTTCGAAGTCCATGCCTTTTTCAAACAGCACAAAACGGCAGCGGTGCGAGAAGGGGCAGGTCGTGCCTGAATAAAGGACCATCATGATTCGGAACTCCTGAAAACAAAAGAGTGGAGGCTAAGAATCAAAACTTAGAACCTTCCACTCCGAAGATGCCGGCGCGCAGCAAAGCGCATGGCCGGCGAAAAATTACTTGATATCTTTCCAGTACGCCGCATTCAGGCGCCAGGCGATGAAGGTCATGCCCAGAAGGAAAATCAGCACCCACACGCCTACGCGAACACGGGTGTTCTGGGCCGGCTCGCTCATCCACTGCAGGTAACCCACCAGGTCACCCATGGCCTGGTCGTATTGCAGCGGCGTCATGGCGCCAGGCGTGACCTGCTGCCAGCCCTTGAAAATGGACACCTTGTGGCCGTGTTCTTCCTTTTCCAGGTAGACCGGCTTGCGTTCACCCTGCAGTTCCCACAGCACATGCGGCATGGCCACACTGGGGAAAACCAGGTTATTCCAGCCCGTCGCCTTGGTCTCGTCGCGGTAGTAGGTACGCAGATAGGTGTAGAGATAGTCGGCACCCGTGCCATTGGCGCCGGAACGCGAGCGTGCAATGACGCTCAAGTCCGGCGGGTTGCCGCCAAACCAGTCCTTGGCCTGTTTCGGGTCGATCGCGGCCTTCATGGTTTCACCGACTTTTTCAGTGGTGAACAGCAGGTTGTCCTTGATCTGCTGCTCGGTCAGGCCGATGTCCGTGAGGCGGTTGTAACGCATGTAGGCTGCCGAATGGCAGCTCAGGCAGTAATTGACGAACAGCTTGGCGCCGCTTTGCAGGGTGGCCATGTCGTTGGTCTTGCCGGGCGCCTTGTCCCAGGCAATGCCACCTTCCGAGGCCTGCGCACCAGCTACCAGACCGACCGCTGTGACCAGGGCAAAAATCGCGTTAGAAATCAGTTTTTTCATTATTACAACTTTCCAGCTCAGTGGGCAGCAAAAGTCACGCGGTTGGGGACGGGCTTAAAGGTTCCCAATCGGCTCCACCAGGGCATCAGCAGGAAGAAGCCAAAGTAGAACAGGGTGCCAATCTGCGACACGCGCTCGCCAACCGGGGAGGGAGGCTGCACGCCCAGGTAGCCCAGTACCAGGAAGTTGACCACGAACACGCCGTACAGGATCTTGTTCCAGCTTGGGCGGTAGCGGATGGACTTGACTTCGCTGTGGTCCAGCCACGGCAGGAAGAACAAAATGACGACCGCGCCACCCATGACCATCACACCCCAGAACTTGGCGTCGATCGACAGCATCAGGATCGCCACCACCACGGCCGCCGCCACGATGACACCCTTGACCAGCGCAGGCATCTTGAACTTGACCACGCTCAGCGCCGCAGCACCGATCACGCAGGCAATCAACGCGTACATCATTTCGCTGGTAATTGCGCGCAGCATGGAGTAGTAAGGCGTGAAGTACCAGACGGGTGCGATGTGTGCAGGCGTCTTGAGCGGATCAGCCGGGATGAAGTTGTTGTACTCGAGGAAATAGCCACCGAACTCGGGCGCCAGGAACACGACAGCGGAGAACACCATCAGGAACAGGCAAACGCCAAAAATGTCGTGCACCGTGTAATAGGGATGGAAGGGAATGCCGTCCAGCGGATGACCGTCTGCACCCTTGGTGGCCTTGATCTCGACACCGTCGGGGTTGTTGGAACCCACCTCGTGCAGCGCGATGATGTGCGCGGCCACCAGACCCAGCAGGACCAGCGGCACGGCAATCACGTGGAAGGCGAAGAAGCGGTTCAGCGTGGCGTCACCCACCACATAGTCGCCGCGAATCAGCAGCGCCAGATCGGGACCAATGAAGGGAATGGCAGCGAACAGGTTCACGATCACCTGGGCGCCCCAGTAGCTCATCTGGCCCCAGGGCAACAGGTAACCCATGAACGCCTCGGCCATCAGGCAGAGGAAAATTGCGCAGCCGAAAATCCAGATCAGCTCGCGCGGCTTGCGGTAGCTGCCATAGATCAGGCCGCGGAACATGTGCAGGTAGACCACGACAAAGAAGGCCGAGGCGCCGGTGGAGTGCATGTAGCGGATCAGCCAGCCCCAGGGCACGTCGCGCATGATGTATTCGACAGAGCCAAACGCCAGCGCCGCATCCGGCTTGTAATGCATGGTCAGGAAAATACCGGTGACGATCTGGATCACCAGCACCAACATGGCCAGCGAGCCAAAGATGTACCAGAAGTTGAAGTTCTTCGGCGCGTAATACTCGCTCATGTGCTCTTTGTAGAGCTTGCTGGCGGGAAAGCGGTTGTCAACCCAGGCCATCGCCTTGGCAGCGAGGGGGGCGTCGGGGGAAATTTCTTTGAATTCAGCCATCACTGATCCTGGTTCGGTGGGGTTCTTTGTCGATCGCTTGAATCAGGCCTGGATATTCCGTTTGAAGGAACGGCCAGCAAATTTTCAAGCGCTTTCGGCAGGGTCTTGGGAAGGATTGATCAGCCTTCAGGCCTTTTTGTCTTCACCAATCAGCAGCCGGGTGTCTGACAGGTACATGTGCGGAGGCACTTCCAGGTTATCGGGAGCGGGCTTGTTTTTGTAGACGCGGCCAGCGATGTCGAAGGTGGAGCCATGGCAGGGGCAGAGGAAGCCGCCCGCCCAGTCGTCGGGCAGCGAGGGCTGGGCGCCGGGCTGGAACTTGTCGGACGGCGAGCAGCCCAGGTGCGAGCAGATACCCACCACCACCAGCGTTTCGGGCTTGATGGAACGGTTTTCGTTGCGGGCGTATGCGGGGGTCAACTCATCCGGCTTGCGCTCGGACTTGGGGTCGGCCAGCAGGGCATCGACTTTGGGCAGGGAGGCGAGCTGCTCAGGCGTGCGCTTGACAATCCACACCGGTTTGCCGCGCCACTCGACCGTGATTTTCTCGCCGGGCTTGATGCCGGAAATATCAACTTCAACGGCCGCACCGGCGGCCTTGGCACGCTCGGACGGTTGAAAACTGCTCACAAAGGGAACGGCAACAGCGGCAGCGCCAGCGGTGCCTGCAACGGCCGTGGCCACGAGCCAGTTTCTTTTATCTTTATCTACAGGAGCGCCGTGCGGCACTGCGTTCACGCTTGCTTGGGTCATGAGAGTCCTTCAAGAACTGGCTTGAAAAAGGCATAGTGGGGTCAACCCGCAATTGTAGCGGAGCGCGAACGCGTTTTTCAAGGCGGGGGCAGTTGGTCCGGCTTGCCGCCGCCCGTGCCGGCTGTTTCAGCCATGGGTGGGAACGGGACGCGATTTCTTCCAGCCAGGCAAGGTACGGCGCCCAGGATCAGGTCCAGCCTTCATAATGCCTTTTCGACAATCGCAAGGGGCGATCGGCAAGGCGTTCACCAACAACAGGAGTAGCACATGGGAATGATGCAGGAATTCAGGGAGTTTGCCGTGAAGGGCAACGTGATTGATCTGGCTGTGGGCGTGATCATCGGCGCGGCGTTCGGCAAGATTGTTGAATCGGTGGTGGGCGACCTGATCATGCCGATGGTGGGCGCGGTGGTCGGGAAACTGGATTTTTCCAACCTGTTTGTGGTGATGGGCAGCGTGCCGCCGGGCACCGTGATGACACTGGACGCCCTGAAAAAAGCCGGCGTACCGGTGTTGGCCTATGGCAACTTCATCACCGTCGCGGTCAACTTTGCCATCCTGGCTTTCATCATTTTCCTGATGGTCAAGCAGATCAACCGGCTCAAACGCAGCCAAACCCCGCCTGCGGCGCCCGCGGCACCGCCTGAAGACGTCGTGCTGCTGCGCGAAATTCGCGACAGCCTGAAAAAATAAGCTCCTGCGAACCCTGCCACAGGGTTCTGCGCCATTTCGCCATTTCGCCACCTATTTGATAGCTTGATGGATTGATTCCTGTCGGATCGGCAGCGGTTTTCCGGCGCTTTCCGTCAGACAACCAGCTGGCGCGCCATGCGGACGGCGGCCAGCAAGCTTGCGGCGTCGGCACGCCCGGTCCCGGCAATGTCAAACGCGGTGCCGTGATCCGGACTGGTGCGCACCAGCGGCAGGCCCAGCGTCACGTTGACGCCCTGCTCCACCCCCAGGTATTTCACCGGGATCAGCCCCTGGTCGTGGTACATCGCGACCACCACATCAAACTCCCCGGGCTTTGCAGGCGTATGGCGGGCCCGCATGAAGACGGTATCCGGGGCGAAGGGCCCGCTCACCTCCAGGCCCTCCGCACGCGCGGCCGCGATAGCCGGCGCGATGATGGCCTGCTCCTCGGTGCCGAACAGCCCGCCCTCGCCGGCATGCGGATTCAGCCCTGCCACGGCGATGCGGGGAGGCCGGCCCAAGCTGGCGCCCACGGCCTGGTGGGTGATGCGCAGGGTTTGCAGCACATTGTCAAAAGTCACGGCCTCGATGGCGTGCCGGAGCGACATGTGGATGCTCACCAGCACGGTTTTCAGCTCATCATTGGCCAGCATCATGCGCACCGGCACCTCGTGCACCGGCTTGCCCAGGAAGGCCGCGGCCTCGGCCTGGAGCAGCTCCGTGTGGCCCGGGAAATTCGCCACCCAGCCACCGGCCGCGGCCAGGGCTTCCTTGTGGATCGGCGCCGTCACCATGCCGGCCGCCTCGCCCGTCAGCACCGCGCGGGCCGCCCAGACAATGCAATCGGCCGCCGCTTTTCCTGCAAAATCATTCACCCGCCCAAAGGGGATGGGCATTTTCAGCTCACATTTTTGCAGCACTCCAATGCAATTGGGCGGAACGGAGGGCGCGTCAGCCAGCGCCGCGAGTTCAGCCACCGGCAAGGCCAGGGGTGAAGCCACCAGTGCGGCGGCGCGGCGCAGCGTAGCCACATCGCCCACGACCACGCAGCCAGCCATCCCCGTGGGCGATTCGCCAAACGCCCTGGCAATGATTTCCGGGCCGATGCCGGCGGCATCGCCCATCGTGATGAGCAGGGGCTTGTCTTGCATGGTGGTCAGGGGAAGGGAAAAGGGAGAGAGAAGGACTGGGGCCAAAAAATCAGGCCGGGTTGTCGATGTCGATGAACTGGTGGGCCAGGCCCAGTTGCGCTGCCACGTGCGCAGCCACGGCCGGCGCGCCATAGCGCTCTGAGGCATGATGGCCGCAGGCGATGAAGGCCACGCCCATCTCCCGCGCATAGTGGGCCTGCGGCTCGGAAATCTCGCCCGTGATAAAGGCATCGGCGCCTGCCGCAATCGCGGCTTCAAAGTAGCCCTGCGCGCCGCCGCTGCACCATGCGATGTTTTTTATAGCTTCATGCGGGCGGCCTTCCACGACGACAAGCCGATTCACCACCTTTTTGACGTGCTCGGCCAGGGCATCCGCGCTGGCAAAGCTGCCGCCATCGGCCCGCCCACCCATAAAGCCCAGGTCCTGCTCGCCGAACCGCGCCGTCGCCTGCAACCCAAGCCGCGCGCCCAGCTGCGCATTGTTGCCAAGCTCCGGGTGCGCATCCAGCGGCAGGTGGTAGGCGAACAGGTTGATGTCATGGGCCAGCAGGAGCGCCAGCCGCTGCTTCATCCAGCCGGTGATACGGCCGTCATGGCCCCGCCAGAACAGGCCGTGGTGCACGAAGATGGCATCGGCCCGCGCTGCAATGGCGGCCTCGATCAGCGCGCGGCTGGCGGTGACGCCCGAGACGATTTTGTCAATCTGCGCCCGCCCCTCCACCTGCAGGCCGTTGGGGCCGTAGTCCTTGAAGCGGGCGGGCTGCAGCAGTGCATCAAACGCCTGCAGCAAATCCTGTCGGGTGGTAGTCATGGGCTGATTGTCTCAGCTACTGCGCGCAGCGGCATCCCGCCCGGACCCCATCCGGACCTCGCCCAACCCACCCCGGGAGCCCGCACGGACCGTTGCACGCCAAAACGGCCCCGGAAGCAGCCCTGGAAATGCCGGCTTGAGGGACAATATGACCAGTGAGCAGGCGCTTAACCGGCGGTCGGCAATACATCTGGCTTTGGGACACCCCGTTCACCACCTTCCACCCTCACCTTCTACCCACCTTTTTCCCCATGAAGCGCACCTGGCTCCTGTTTTCCCAGACCGTCACTGTCCTGCTGGCCGCCTACTTTGTCGTGGCAACGCTCAAACCGCAGTGGCTGGGTACCTCCGTCGGTGGGGTATCCGTGATCGAGGCACCGGCCAGCATCGTGCCGCGCGGCGCCGGACCCGCCGGCAGCTTCAGTTCGGCCGCCAAAATCGCCTCGGCAGCGGTGGTCAGCATCAACACCAGCAAGGCCGCCGTCAAAAACCCGCATGCTGACGATCCGTGGTTCAAGTTTTTCTTCGGCGACCAGGGCCGTATCGAACCGCAGGGTGGCTTGGGTAGCGGCGTCATCATCAGCGCCTCGGGCTACATCCTGACCAACAACCACGTGGTCGAAGGTGCTGACGAGATCGAGGTCATCCTCAACGACACGCGCAAGGCCAAGGCCCAGGTGATAGGCACCGACCCCGACACCGATCTGGCCATTCTCAAGATCGACCTGGACAAGCTGCCCGTCATTGTGCTGGGCAACTCCGACGCGCTGCAGGTGGGCGACCCAGTGCTGGCCATTGGCAACCCTTTCGGCGTGGGCCAGACCGTGACCGGCGGCATCGTGAGCGCCCTCGGGCGCAACCAGCTCGGCATCAACACCTTCGAGAACTTCATCCAGACCGATGCCGCCATCAACCCCGGCAATTCAGGCGGGGCACTGGTTGACGTGAACGGCCACCTGATGGGCATCAACACCGCTATTTACTCGCGCTCGGGCGGCTCCATGGGCATCGGCTTTGCCATACCGGTATCAACGGCCAAGCAGGTGCTGGAGGGCATCGTGAAAGACGGCCAGGTCACGCGCGGCTGGATAGGCGTGGAGCCGCAGGAGCTCAACACCGAATTAGCCGAAACCTTCAACATCAAGCCCGCAGCCCTGAAGAACGGCGGGGTGATCATCACGGGCGTGCTGCAGAACGGCCCGGCCGCGCAGGCCGGCATCCAGCCCGGCGACGTGATCACTGCGGTCAACGGCAAGTCCGTGAGCAATGTGAGCCAGCTGCTGACCGCCGTGGCAGCCCTCAAGCCCGGCACGCCGGCACCCCTGACCGTGCTGCGCCAGGATCGCCAGACCGACATTGCAGTCACACCGGGCAAGCGCCAGCGACCCAAAGTGCAGCGCTGAAGGATCAGCCGGGTGCAACCGCCGAGGGCTGGCGGGAGGCTTTGCGCCCATGGGCAAGCCGACAAATGCACGACTGATTTATAGCGGAAGACGCCCATTGGGAGGGGCGCTGCGCGATGGAAGCTATATTGCCCGCCACCGGGCCGGCGCGCAGCCTCAGGGCTTGGCAGCTTCCGTTTCGCTGTCCGTGTCGGGGGCCTTGGTGTGCTTGACAAACACCTGCGCGGCCACAATGCCAATTTCATAGAGCCCACCCACCACCATCAGCAGCATGATCATCGAGCCCGCATCAGGCGGCGTGACCAACGCCGTACCAATGGCGGCAATCACCCAGAAATAGCCGCGGTATTCGCGCAGCTGGGCCACACTCAGCACGCCCATGCGCACCAGCAGGATCACGGCGATGGGCACCTCGAAGGCCAGGCCAAAGGCCAGGAACATGCCCAGCACGAAATTGAGGTATTCCTCAATGTCAGGTGCGGCGGTGATTGACTTGGGTGCAAAGCTCTGGATGAAGCGAAACACCTGGCCAAAGACAAAGTAGTAGCAAAACGCCACGCCCACAAAAAACAGCAGAGTGCTGGAGATCACCAGCGGCATGACCAGCTTTTTCTCGTGCGAATACAGGCCGGGCGCGACAAACGCCCATACTTGGTAAAGCACCACCGGCAGCGCAATCATGAACGCGGCCATGAACAGTATCTTGATGGGCACCACAAACGGCGAGATGACGTTGGTGGCAATCAGCGTGGCCCCCTTGGGCAAGGTGGCCACCAGCGGCGCGGCCAATATGTCATACAACGCGCCGGGCCCCGGAAACAGCGCCAGGATAGCAGCGGCGACGCCGATCGCAATCACCGCCTTGATCATCCGGTCGCGCAACTCCATGAGGTGCTGAACAAAAGGCTGTTCAGTCCCTGCAAGTTCGTCGGGTTTGTCGGGTTTATCAGTGTTGTGATCGCTCATGAAGGGAGTTTGCGCTGGATGAAGGGCGCCGCAATGCGCGGAAAGAGAAGAAGACCGGAACGATCAAAAAGAGGAGGAGCGCCCGGACTGTGGACGAAAACGTGCCACGCGGGCGGCGCCAGACTGCGCCTTGGTCCGCACGCCGGACCGAGCTTTGTACCACTGCGGAGTAGCGCCGGCTTTCAGCCGCCAGTTCTTTTTCGGGTGCTTGTATTCGGGAAAGACCACCATGCCGGGCAACTCGTCGGTAGCGGGTGACGCGGCAGTGCCCGTGGCTTCAGACCATGACTTTTCAAAATCACTGGCATTCGTCTGGATCGAGTTTTCGACGTCGCGGGCGGCGCCCTCAACCGTGTCTTTCATTTTCTTGAGCTCGTCGAGCTCCATGGACCGGTTGACCTCCTGCTTGACGTCGGCCACGTAGCGCTGCGCCTTGCCCAGCAGCGTCCCCACCGTGCGCGCCACGCGCGGCAGCTTTTCGGGGCCGATCACAATCAGCGCCACCGCACCGATCAACGCAATTTTTGAAACGCCGAGATCAATCATGCGGGCAGTCGAGGGTCAATCCGGCCGCCGGGCCGCCCCAAGGCCGGCTGCGCCCCCTCGGGGAGCAACGCAGCACGCGAAGCCGCAAGTGGGGGACCAACATTTTTCAAGACTTCTGCTTGGCTTCGACGTCGATGGTGGTTTTGTCTGCAGCTTTGTCGACGGCTTGCGCGTTTGTGACCTGACCAACAGGTTTTTCGTCAGTGGCAGACTGCCCGCCGTCTTTCATGCCGTCCTTGAAGCCTTTGACCGCGCCGCCGAGGTCGCTGCCCATGTTTCTGAGTTTTTTGGTGCCGAACACCATCACCACGATCAACAGCACGATCAGCCAGTGCCAAATGGAAAGTCCACCCATGTTTTACTCCTAATCTGTAATTGCAGGTTTTGTCGGTTTGCAGACAACTGTAGTCATTCTAAAGGCCCCACCTGCCCGGGCACCTATTACACACATTGACCTGCGGGTTAGAGACCGGATCCCGCGCGAGGTTCCAGATTGTCTGACCCCGCCTGCCCGGCCCGCCGGCATTTTTCCGTTTACTTTTTGCTACCCCTTGAGCCACGGCCGGGGCCCGCCGATCACATGGAAATGCAGGTGATGGACTTCCTGGCCCCCTTCGGCGCCCGTATTGGTCAAAATGCGGAAACCGCCTGCGGGGTAGGGATTGCAGCCCAGTTCCATGGCCAGCCGGGGCGCCAGCACCATCATGCGTCCCAGCACCCCTTCATGCTCGGGCCCCACCTGCGCCATGGACGGGATATGCACCTTGGGGATGATGAGGAAATGCACCGGCGCCCAGGGGTGGATGTCATGAAACGCGAACAGTTCGTCGTCTTCATACACCTTGCGGCTGGGGATGGCGCCTGCGGCAATTTTGCAGAAAATGCAGTTGTCAGAGTGGCTCATGCGATGGGTGAGGGGTCAGGAGAGTTTTTTGGGGAAGCGCGGCTACCGGAATCAGGACGGCCGCTGGCTGTTAAAGCGCATCCAGCCCTTGATGCAGCGGTACAGGTACCAGAGCCAGACAATGCCGTAAGCGATCGCACCGGGCAAAAACAGCAGCAGCCACAAGGGCGACAGCAGGACCAGCCACAGCAGCGTCCACCAGAACGTACGGATCATGTAGTTGTGATGGTCGACATAGAGCGCATCGGTTTCGTCGGCCCGCCGGATGTAGTTGGCGATGAGTGCGATGACAGCAAACACACCGCCGCTGAACCAGGCCAGCGTGTGCAGGCCATACAGCACATGCATGAAGAGGCGGTCACCGCTGCTCTTGATTTCAAATTCGGCCAGATCAGTTTCCAAAGTTGCACCTCCACTCAGCAGGGAAAGGTGGCGGAAAATTCCGGAAAAAATCAGGTCTTTTCAGCCGCATCGCGATTTTGCGCCTTGCGCAACGCTTTTTCCTCGATGCCGCTGGTGCCCTCGCGGCGCTCCAGTTCGGCGATCACATCGGCAGGCTGCAGGCCGTAATGGGCCAGCGCGATCATGCTGTGAAACCACAGGTCAGCCACCTCGCCGACCAGCTTGGCCTGCAACTCCGGGGTCGGGCCGCCATGGTCCAAATCCTTGGCGGCCATCACGGTCTCGGTGGCTTCTTCGCCAATTTTTTTCAGGAAGGCGTCGGGGCCCTTGTGCAGCAGGCGCGCCACATAGCTGGTGCCAGGGTCGCCGCCATTGGCCGGTTTACGGCTTTCGATGATCTGCGCCAGGCGCCGGAGGGAATCGTTGGAGGACATGCGTGGTACGGATAGGGCTATTTGTAGATGCTGCCGGGATCTTTCAAGACCGGCTCGGTCACGATCCACTGGCCATCTTTGTAGAGATGGAAAAAGCAGCTGTGGCGGCCGGTGTGGCAGGCAATGCCGGGTTCGTGGCCGAGTTGCGTGACCTTGAGCAAAATCACGTCGTTGTCGCAGTCCAGGCGAATCTCGTGCACGGTCTGCAGGTGACCGGACTCTTCGCCCTTGTGCCACAGGCGCCCGCGCGAGCGGCTGTAGTACACCGCCTGCCCCAGCTCGGCGGTCTTTTGCAGTGCCTCGCGATTCATCCAGGCAAACATGAGCACATCGCCGCTGGAAGCTTCCTGCGCGATGACCGGGATCAGGCCTTTTTCATCCCAGCTGACTTCGTCTAACCAGTTCATGGGTCTATTGTCGGGGATTTGAATACTTCAGGAGATTGCAACACAAAACCCTCCAGGCCAGGACATCGCGGGGCCGGCTCGGCCGGACCGCAGATGTCGCCCCAGCAGGGGGGAAGGTGTAGCGACACGCAGTGCGCGAAGCCTGCGGGTTGCGTCACATTCTGACCGGAATACCGCGCCTGGCCATGTGCTGCTTGGCCTGCTGCACCGTGTATTCACCGTAGTGGAAAATGCTGGCCGCCAGCACCGCGTCAGCGCCCCCCAGCTGGATGCCGTCAGCCAGATGGTCCAGGTTGCCAACGCCGCCCGAGGCAATCACCGGCACAGTCACGGCGTCGCTGACCGCACGGGTCAGGGCCAGGTCAAACCCCGACTTGGTGCCGTCACGGTCCATACTGGTCAGCAGAATTTCGCCGGCGCCGCGTCGCGCCATCTCGGTGGCCCAGGCCACGGCGTCGAGCCCGGTGTTCTTGCGCCCGCCATGGCTGTAGACGTCCCAGCCGGGGCCGCGGGTTTTGGCGTCTTCTTCACTGCGCCGCTTGGCGTCGATGGCCACCACGATGCACTGCGCGCCGTATTTGGCCGAGGCGTCCTCAATCACCTGCGGGTTGGCCAGTGCAGCCGAATTGAAGCTGGTCTTATCGGCCCCGGCATTGAGCAGGCGCCGCACGTCTTCCACCGTGCGCACGCCGCCGCCCACGGTGAGCGGAATGAACACCTGCGAGGCCACGGCTTCGATGATGGGCAGGATCAGGTCGCGCCCGTCGCTGGTGGCGGTGATGTCCAGGAAGGTGAGCTCATCCGCGCCCTGCTCGTTGTAGCGCGCGGCAATTTCCACCGGGTCGCCGGCATCGCGCAGCTCGACAAAGTTGACGCCCTTGACCACGCGGCCGCCGGTGACGTCGAGGCAGGGAATGATGCGTTTAGCTAACATGTGCCCCCCACGGTCGCCCACTGCGAGCCTGCGGCAGCTCCCTGCCCCTTGCACTGAGAAAGGGGCCGCTGCGCCTGCGGCCCCTGCTGGTATGCAGAGCCGCCATTTGTGGCAGCTGCGGTCATCCGTTTAACTCATCCGCGCGGGCCTGCGCCGCCGCAAAATCCAGGTCGCCGCTGTAAATGGAGCGGCCGCAGATCACGCCTTCAACGCCTTCTTCTTCGACGTCGCACAGCGCTTCGATATCAGCCATGTTTGACAGGCCGCCGGAGGCGATCACGGGGATCGTCAGCGCCTGCGCGAGTCTGACGGTCGCTTCAATGTTGATACCGCTGAGCATGCCGTCGCGGCCGATGTCGGTATAGATGATGGACTCGACGCCGTAGTCCTGGAATTTCTTGCCCAGATCAATCACTTCATGGCCGGTGAGCTTGCTCCAGCCGTCCGTAGCGACCTTGCCGTCCTTGGCATCCAGGCCGACGATGATGTGGCCGCCAAAGGCGGTGCAGGCATCCTGCAGGAAACCGGGGTTCTTGACCGCGGCCGTTCCGATGATCACGTAGCGCAGGCCGGCGTCCAGATAACGCTCGATGGTGTCGAGATCGCGAATGCCGCCGCCGAGTTGCACATCGATCTCGCTGCCGACTTCGGTCAGGATTTTCTTGATGGCCGCCTCGTTTTTGGGCTTGCCGGCAAAGGCGCCATTCAGGTCCACCAGGTGCAGGCGGCGTGCGCCCTTGTCGACCCAGCTGCGCGCCATGGCCGCCGGGTCTTCGCTGAAGATGGTGGATTGATCCATGTCGCCTTGTTTGAGGCGAACGCAGTGACCATCTTTCAGGTCAATCGCGGGAATAAGTAGCATGTTGCAGTAAGAGGAAAACAGGTGACGGGGTTAACAAAGACCTGGGAAATTCGATGAGCGGCGCTGCTGCCCGTGGCCTTCAGGGCTTCCAGTGCAGGAAATTACGGTACAGGGCCAGTCCGTGGTCAGCGCTTTTCTCGGGGTGGAACTGGGTGGCGAAAATATTATCGCGTGCAATCGCCGCCGTAAAGCGGCCACCATAGTCCGCTTCTCCGGCGATGTGGCGCGCATCCGACGGACGGGCATAAAAGCTGTGAACGAAGTAAAAATAGGCGCCGTCCGGCACGCCAGCCCAGATCGGGTGCTGGCTCAAGGCCGGGCGCCACACCTGGTTCCAGCCCATTTGCGGCACTTTGTAGCGGCTGCCGTCGGGCTGGATCTGCCCGACCAGGTCGAACTTGACGACTTCGCCGGGGATCAGGCCCAGGCCTGGCGTTGCGACGCCGGCGGCCCCCTCATGGCTGCTGTCCAGCAGCATCTGCATGCCCACGCACACACCGAACAGGGGCTTGTGCGCAGCGGCGTGCAATACCGCATCCTTCAGACCGGATTCAGCCAGGGCACGCATGCAGTCAGGCATGGCCCCCTGGCCAGGCAGTACCACGCGCTCGGCGTCCAGCACGTCCTGCGCACGCGAGGTGACCAATACCTCATAGCCGCTGCCCTGAGACACATGCTGGACGGCTTGTGACACCGAACGCAGGTTGCCCGAGCCGTAGTCGACGACCGCCACTCTTTTCACATTAGACATTCATCGATATTTGCTACGAATTCAGGAGCTGATAACGCCCATTCTACTGGGGCAACAAGCCAAACCCAGGGTAAATGCAATTCCATGGCGCGCCGGCGGCTAGAGCGAGCCCTTGGTCGACGGAATCACGCCCGCCGCACGCGGGTCGATTTCCAGCGCCATGCGCAGCGCCCGGGCAAACGCCTTGAACACGGTTTCAGCCTGGTGGTGGGCGTTGTCGCCGCGCAGGTTGTCAATGTGCAGTGTCACAAATGCATGGTTCGCGAAGCCCTGGAAGAACTCGTAAGCTAGCTGGCTGTCGAAGGTGCCTATCATGCCGCTCTTGAAGGGCACATGCATTTCCAGGCCCGGGCGGCCCGAGAAATCGATCACCACGCGCGACAGCGCCTCGTCCAGCGGCACATAGGCGTGGCCATAGCGGCGCAGGCCTTTTTTGTCCCCGACGGCCTGGGCCACGGCCTGCCCGAAGGTGATGCCGACGTCTTCCACCGTGTGGTGGCCGTCAATGTGCAGGTCGCCCTTGGCCTGGATGTCCAGGTCAATCAGGCCGTGCCGGGCGATCTGGTCCAGCATGTGGTCGAAAAAGCCGATGCCCGTCGACAGGCTGGACTTGCCCGTGCCGTCCAGGTTGAGCTTGACGGTGATCTGGGTCTCGGCGGTGTTGCGCGAGACTTCCGCCTTGCGCGGGGCCGGGGTCTGAGCAGTGGGAGGGGTGGTCATAGGGATTTTTCAAGCGCCGCCAGCATTTGCGTATTCTCGTCCGCGGTGCCGACGGTCAGGCGCAAACAATTGGCCAGCAATGGATGCATTTTAGAAACGTTTTTGACCAGCACATGGCGCGACTTCATGCCTTCAAAGGTTTTGGCTGCATCGGGCACCCGCACCAGGATCATGTTGGCGTCGCTTTTCCAGGCCTTGACGCCCTTCATGGCCGCCAGCGCGTCCAGCAGCATGGTGCGCTGCGCGACCAGGGCCGCGGCCTGCCCGGCGAACACTTCCCGATGCTCCAGCGCAAACAGCGCGCACTCGTAATTGAGCACGCTGATGTTGTAGGGCGGGCGCACCTTGTCGATTTCGGCAATCAGGGCCTTCGGGCCCATCATGTAGCCGATGCGCACACCGGCCAGGCCAAACTTGCTGAGAGTACGCATCAGCAGCACATGGCCGTGTCTGGTAATGCGGTCGATATAGCTTTTGCTGGAAAACGGCTGGTAGGCCTCGTCCATCACCACCAGACCGGGCGCTGCGGTGATGATTTTCTCAATGACGGCATCGTCCCACAGGTTGGCGGTGGGGTTGTTCGGGTAGGCCAGGTAAATGATGGACGGCCGGTGCTCGGCGATGGCGGCCAGCATGGCAGCTTCGTCGAGCTCAAAGTCAGCCGTCAGTGGCACGCCAATGAATTTGAGGCCCTGCAGCTGCGCGCTCATGCCGTACATCACAAAGCCCGGCAGCGGCGCCAGAATGGAACCGCCTTCCACGTCGCAGGCCATGGCGAGCAGCGAAATCAGCTCATCCGAGCCGTTGCCCAGCATGATGTCAAAGCCTTCAGGCATCCGGGCGTAGTCTGCCAGGGCCTGGCGCAGGTCGTTGACGCGGCCATCGGGGTAGCGGTTCAGCGCCAGCGCACCCAGCCGCTGCCCGAGATGGGCCTGCAGCGCGGCCGGCAACCGATGCGGGTTTTCCATCGCGTCGAGCTTGACCATGCCAACGGAGTCCTGAATGGCATAGGCATGCATGGACTGCACGTCCTGGCGAATCAGCTGTTTGAACTTCGGGTCCAGCGCGGTCATTTATTCACTTTCATGTCGGGTACGGTGTGCAGGCGAAACTCGGCGGCGCGGGCATGCGCCTGCAGGCCTTCGCCATAGGCCAGTTCAGCGGCAATCCTGCCCAGTGTCTGGGCACCCTGCTCGCTCACTTCGATCAGGCTGGAGCGTTTCTGGAAGTCGTAGACGCCCAGCGGACTGGAAAAGCGCGCCGTTCCGCTGGTAGGCAGTACGTGGTTGGGGCCGGCGCAGTAGTCGCCCAGCGACTCGCTGGTGTAGGCACCCAGGAAGATGGCGCCGGCGTGCTTGAGCAAGGGCTCCCATTCATGCGGCTGGCTGCTGGAGACTTCCAGGTGCTCGGGCGCAATGCGGTTGCTGATGGCGCAGGCCTCTTCCATGCTGCGGGTATGGATCAGCACACCCCGGCCGTTGAGCGATTTGGCAATGATCTCGGCGCGCGGCATGGCGGGCAGCAGGCGGTTGAGGGCTTCGTGCACCTTGTCGATGTAGGCCGCATCCGGACACAGCAAAATGCTTTGCGCCAGTTCATCGTGTTCGGCCTGGCTGAACAAATCCATGGCCACCCAGTCGGCGGGGGTACTGCCGTCGGCCAGCACCAGGATTTCGGAAGGGCCGGCAATCATGTCGATCCCCACCGTGCCAAAAACGCGGCGCTTGGCCGCGGCCACGTAGGCATTGCCGGGGCCGGTGATCTTGTCGACCGCGGGAATGGTGGAAGTACCGTAGGCCAGCGCAGCCACGGCCTGCGCGCCCCCAATGGTGAAGGCACGCGTCACGCCGGCCACATAGGCGGCCGCCAGCACCAGCGGGTTTTTCTCGCCCTTGGGCGTGGGCACGACCATGATGATTTCGCCAACGCCGGCCACGTGGGCAGGAATGGCGTTCATCAATACCGATGAGGGGTAAGCCGCCTTGCCGCCAGGCACATAGATGCCGACACGGTCCAGCGGTGTGACCTTCTGGCCGAGCAAGGTGCCGTCCTCATCACGGTAGCTCCAGCCTTCGCCATTGGCCTTCTTCTGAGCCTCGTGGTAGCTGCGCACACGGCGGGCCGCAGCCTGCAAGGCATCGCGCTGGGCAACGGGAATCGCATCAAATGCGGCCTTCAACTCGGCCTGGCTGAGCTCCAGCGCGCTCATGGCCGCGACATTCAAGCCGTCAAACCGCGCGGTGTATTCAAGTACCGCGGAATCGCCGCGCCGCTGCACGTCCAGAAGGATGTCGGCCACCCGCTGCTCTATGGCCGCATCGGCTTCGGCAGACCAGTGCAGGCGGGCCTTGAATTCAGCGTCAAAAGTGCTGGAAGTGGTCGAAAGGCGTGCGGGACTGGCTACTAAATCCATAGCATTCTTTGTGGACTATTGCGTGATGACCGAGGAAAAGGCGTCAATCAGCTTGCGGATGGGCGCCTGCTTGAGTTTGAGGGCGGTCTGGTTGACCACCAGATGCGAGCTGATGTCCATGATGCGCTCGACCTCGATCAGGTGGTTGGCCTTGAGCGTGCTGCCGGTTGAGACCAGGTCGACGATGGCGTCGGCCAGGCCGGTGAGCGGCGCCAGTTCCATGCTGCCGTAGAGCTTGATCAAATCCACGTGCACGCCCTTGGAGGCGAAGAAGTCGCGGGCAATGGCCACGTACTTGGTTGCCACTTTCAGGCGCGAGCCCTGCTTTACCGCGGCGGCATAGTCAAAGCCTTCGCGCACCGCCACGCTGATGCGGCATTTGGCAATTTGCAGATCCAGCGGCTGGTACAGGCCCTGGCTGCCGGACTCCAGCAGGGTGTCCTTGCCGACCACGCCCAGATCCGCGCCACCGTACTGCACATAAGTAGGCACATCCGTGGCGCGCACCAGCACCACACGCAAATCGGGCTGGTTGGTCCGCAGGATCAGCTTACGCGATTTTTCAGGATCGTCCAGCACTTCGACACCCGCCGTCCGAAGCAGCGGCAGGATGTCATCGAAAATACGGCCTTTGGAAAGTGCGAGCGTGATCACGGTGATGCTTTCAAAGAAAAGGAACGCAGAGAAGCCGATGGGCGACAGCGTCATCCCGTCTTGCCAAGTTCAAGCCGCAGGGCCGGCTTTGCCGGACTGCAGGCGGGCGGCCCCCTCGGGGGGCAGCGAACCACACGAAGTGGGGAGCGTGGGGGCTCACGACTTCACCCGTTCTATGTCCGCGCCTATGCCGCGCAATTTGGCCTCCATCTGGTCGTAGCCGCGGTCCAGGTGGTAAATGCGGTCCACCAGGGTTTCGCCTTCGGCCACCAGGCCGGCGATCACCAGGCTAGCGGAAGCCCGCAGATCGGTGGCCATGACGGTGGCGCCGGAAAGCTTTTCCACACCTTCCATGACGGCAACCTTGCCTTCGATCTGGATCTTCGCGCCCAGGCGCACCATCTCGTTGACGTGCATGAAGCGGTTTTCGAAAATCGTCTCGGTCACCGTGCTGCTGCCCTGCGCAATGGCATTGAGCGCCATGAACTGGGCCTGCATGTCGGTCGGGAACCCGGGGTATTCGGTGGTACGGAAGGACTGGGCCTTCATGCGACCCTGCGCCTGGATACGGATGAATCCCTCGCCGGCCGTGATGGTGGCGCCCGCCTCACGCAGCTTGTCGATGACCGCATCGAGGTGGTCGGCCCGGCCATGCCGGAGCACCACATCGCCGCCCGCAGCGGCCACCGCACACAAAAAGGTGCCGGTTTCAATGCGGTCGGCCACCACCTGGTGGGTACAGCCATGCAGGCGCTCCACGCCCTGGATGCGGATGCGGCGGCTGCCGTGACCCTCGATCTTCGCGCCCATCTTGATCAGCATGTCGGCCAGGTCACCGATTTCGGGCTCCTGCGCCGCGTTTTCAAGAATGGTTTCGCCCTCGGCCAGGCTGGCTGCCATCAAAAAATTCTCGGTGCCGGTGACGGTCACCATGTCGGTGGTGATGCTGGCACCTTTGAGGCGCTTTTGACCCGCGGGAAGTTTGGCAATCATGTAGCCGTGCTCGACCACGATCTCGGCACCCATGGCCTGCAGGCCCTTGATGTGCTGGTCCACCGGCCGGGAGCCAATGGCGCAGCCACCGGGCAGCGACACCGTGGCTTCGCCAAAGCGCGCCAGCAGCGGACCCAGCGCCAGCACGGAGGCGCGCATGGTCTTCACCAGTTCATAGGGCGCTTCGGGCGAGCTCAAGGCGCCGGCATGGAGGGTGACGGTTCCCGGTACATGCGTGCTGCGTTCGGCTTCCACGCCCATATTGCGGATCAGCTTGAGCATGGTGGCCACGTCCTGCAGGCGCGGCACATTTTCCAGCGTCACAGTGTCTGCCGTGAGCAGCGCCGCGCACAACTCCGGGAGGGCGGCATTTTTGGCGCCCGAAATATCGACGGTGCCGGCGAGCGATCTGCCGCCCTTGATGAGTAGTTTGTCCATGCGTGTCTTTAGTCTGCTGCTTGGTTTGCGTTGTTGGCTGCCCACTCCGCGGGCGTGTAGGTTTTCATGGACAGGGCATGCACTTCGTCGGTTTGCAGCCGCCCGCCCAGCGTGGCATACACACGCTGGTGGCGCTGGATCAGGCGCTGGCCCTCAAACGCACTGGAGACAATGGTGGCGTACCAGTGCCGGCCATCGCCGGAAAGCTCGATGTACTCACAAGGCAAGCCTGCGGCAATGATGGTTTGGAGTTCTTCGCTGGTCATACAAGGTTTCAAAAAAGAGTGCGCAGCGCAGGGCCTCGAGAGCTACACGCAGTGAGCGAACGTGGGGGCTCTTCACCCCAGCAGGGGCCGCGGGACTGGCTTTGCCAGACCGCAGGCGCAGCGGCCCCCTCGGGGGGCAGCGCATTACACGAAGTAAAAAGCGTGGGGGTCATATTTTTCTAGTGCCTGATTTTGTAGCCGGTGCGCAGCATGTTGACCGCCACCGCGCTGACGATCAGCAATGCGGCCAGCACGATCCCCAGGCTCAGCCAGGGCGACACATCGCTGACGCCGAAAAATCCGTAGCGAAAACCGTCAATCATGTAGAAAAACGGGTTCAGGTGGCTGACCTTTTGCCAGAACGGCGGCAGCGAGTGAATCGAGTAAAACACACCGCTCAGGAAAGTCATGGGCATGATGACGAAATTCTGGAAAGCCGCCATCTGGTCGAATTTTTCAGACCATAGCCCCGCAATCACACCCAAGGCACCCAGCATGGCGGCGCCCAGCACCGAAAACAGCACAATCCACCACGGTGCCACAAAGCCGGGCTGGCCAAAAAGCACGGTGACGGCAAACACGCCGGCGCCGACCAGCAGGCCGCGTGCAATCGAGGAGCCTACATAGGCAAAAAACCAGTGCCAGTGCGACAGTGGCGTGAGCAGCACAAACACCAGGCTGCCCATGATCTTGCTCTGAATCAGCGACGACGAGCTGTTGGCAAATGCGTTTTGCAGCACGCTCATCATCACCAGGCCCGGCACCAGAAACGCGGTGTAACTCACCTGGTCGTACACCTTCACCTGGTCCTGCAACACATGCCCAAAAATCAGCATGTAGAGCACGGCGGTCAGGACAGGCGCACCCACGGTCTGGAAGCCGACCTTCCAGAAGCGCAGGACTTCCTTGTAAAAAAGGGTCTGCCAGCCGGTCATATTGAGGCCCCCACGCTTGTCACTGCGTGTACTGCGCTGCCCCCCGAGGGGGCGCTGCGCCTGCGGCCCGGCGAAGCCGGTTCCGCGGCCCCTGCTGGAATAGTCTTGGCCCCCATGCTTTTCGCTTCGCGCAATGCGCCGCTCATGATCATGCTGTGACTCCTGTCAGGTTCAGTTCGACAGGCTCTTCCACGACTTTTTCCGCCATCACGTCGAGAAATACATCTTCCAGGTCGGCCTTGCGGATTTCCACATCTTTGGCCACCAGCCCGGCCTCGCGAATGGCCGCCAGGTATTGTTCAATCTCATGGGCACTGTTGGCTGGAAACTGCACGATACGGCCGGTGATTCTGGCCTGGCGCGCCAGTTGCGGAGGCAACTCGCTGTCAATCTTGAAGCGCAGGACATTCGACGAAGCCGCCTCCAGCAGCTCCGAGGTAGGCGCCAGCGCCACCACCCTCCCCTGCTTGAGCATGGCAATGCGGCTGCACAGAGCCTCGGCCTCTTCAAGGTAGTGCGTGGTCAGCAACACGGTGCTGCCCTGCCTGTTGAGTTTGGCGATGAACTGCCAGAGGGTCTGGCGCAACTCCACATCAACCCCGGCAGTGGGCTCGTCCAGCACAATCACCGGCGGTTTGTGGACCAGCGCCTGCGCCACCAGCACACGGCGCTTCATGCCGCCTGACAGCTGGCGCATGTTGGCATCGGCCTTGTCAGCCAGCCCGAGACTGGCCAGCAACTCGTCAATCCAGGCATCGTTATGCTTGATGCCGAAATAGCCCGACTGGATGCGCAGCGCTTCGCGCACCGTGAAAARGGGGTCAAATACCAGCTCCTGGGGCACTACGCCGAGTTTGCGCCGCGCATTGGCGTAATCAGTCACGACATCGCAGCCGTGCACCTTGACAGTGCCGCCGCTGGCCCGCGAGAGGCCGGCCAGAATACTGATGAGCGTGGTTTTTCCTGCGCCGTTAGGGCCCAGCAAACCGAAAAACTCCCCTTGCCGGATGTCAAAGCTTACGTCGTCAAGCGCCCGGACCACAGGGCCGGTCTGATTTCGCGCGGATGAGTAGGTTTTGGAGACTGACTGGAATGAAATAGCTGGCATGAGCCCATCATTTTAAGGGCTGACGCTTTTTTCTCACGCCCGACCGCTGGAAGGCCCCGCGCAGCGCATGAGACGCCAGCAGAAAGCTGGAAAATCCGGCCTCAGGCTGCGGCAGGAATCAGGTCGGCTACCCCATAGAGCCGGGCCAGTTGTCCCAAGCGCGCCGGCGCACCGCGCACCGCGAACGCCTTGCCCACGGCCAGGGCCTCGCGCCGGCACGCCAGCAAAACCGCCAGCGCCGACGAGTCAAACTCCTGCAGCGCGCTGGCGTCGGCCACCACTTCCGCCGTCTGGGACAGAACGGCCTGCTTCAGCCCGCCCGTGAATCCGGCCGCCACGGCATGCGTCAGGACAGAAGGCAGGGTCAACATGGCAGACGATGCGTTCAGGATTTCTTTTCGCTCGCGTTGGACTTGTTGCGCTGCACCAGTGATGCGATCAGGCCATCCACACCCTTGGCGCTGATTTCCTGGGCAAACTGGGTGCGGTAGGTTTCCACCAGCCACACGCCCAGCACATTGAGGTCATAGATTTTCCAGCCCGCAGCGGTTTTCTCCATGCGGTAGTCCAGTTGAATCGGGTCGCCGCGTCCAAGCACTTCCGTGCGCACAATCACCTCGGTATCAGCCGCCTCTGCGCGCAAGGGCTTGACGCTGAGCGACTGATCCCTGACTTGTGACAATGCGCCGGAGTATGTGCGGATCAGCAAAATCTTGAACTCTTCCTGCAGACGGCTTTTCTGCTCCGGGGTGGCCTGGCGCCAGTTGCGACCGACAGCGGAGGCCGTCATGCGCGTGAAGTTCACATTGGGCATGATTTTGCTGTCAACCAGCGAGATCACCTTGCTCATGTCACCGGCCTGCACAGACTTGTCAGCCTTGATGCTGTCCAGCACCTCTGTCGAGACGCGCTTGATCAACGCATCAGGGGCTTCGTCGGCAGCGCGAACAAAAGAAGCGGGCGCCAGCAGGGCCAGACTGAGGGTGGCGGTCAAGAGTTGGCCAAGGGTTCTACGGTTCATGGTTTTCCTTCGGTAGAGAAACAATGTCTGACAGCGACCTGCACGGCAATGCATGCATATCCACTTCTGCCAAACAGTGATTCAGTAGCTATTTTCCGTGTTTGTTCGGGGCTAAAGATGAAGTTGTACAGCAGTCTTGTAAATCTTGTTTACATGGGCTCTTTGGCTCTTTTCTTTGGCTCTTTAATTCGCAGGTGCCGGAGCGGATGCGGTGGATGCTTGATCCGCGGGAGCCTCCGGCAGGTCGTAGCGCTCTTCTTTCTCGGCTGCCGCACCGCGAATCAGGTTGCGACGGCGCTGTAGATAGATGTCGCGGGAAAAACTGTATTTGTCAAGCGCAGCCTCTTCCAGCAGGGTGCCCGCGCCCAGCAGGTTGGCCCGCAGGTCCACAGCACGCAAGGCGATCAGGGAGTTGCGAACCGAAACGTCGTTTATCCCGCTCACCAGATCCCCCTGAACATCAACAAGCGAGCCCACGGAATCACGCACGGTGGAGGGCCCCAGCAGAGGCAGCACCACATAGGGACCGGAGGCTACACCCCAATAGCCCATGGTCTGGCCGAAATCCTCGCTGTGCTTGGGAATTCCCAGGTCGCTGGCAACGTCGAAAATACCGCCCAAGCCCCACAAGGTATTGACCGTGACCCGAAAAAGGCTGTCAGAAGCCTCTTCAGGCTTGGCCTGCAGCACGTTGTTGAACAGCGACCAGACATCCGAGATATTGCCAAAAAAACTGTTGACGGCGGTGCGGATGGGCGCAGGTGTGACGTCCCGGTAGGCTGTCGCTACCGGCTTGACGAGGGCGCGGTCGACACCGTCGTTGAAGTTAAACATCACCCGATTGAACGGCTCCAGCGGATCGGCCGGGTTGGCATTCGGTCCGGTTGCGCAACCCTGAAGCAGCACAAGCGTGAGGGCAGCTGCAGCCCACCACAGGGGCCGTTTCATCGTGATTCCTGTCGTTGACGTCGTTCGTATCATCATTTTTTTTCTGGGGTCCCTGATGACGGCGCAGCCCCTGATCCAGAACTGCTGTCCGCCGCTTTACTGTATAAAAACTGGCTGATCAGACTTTCAAGCACCACGGCCGACTGGGTCTGTTTGATCACATCCCCCGCAGCGAGGTTTTTCTCATCCCCACCGGCCTCCACGCCGATGTACTGCTCACCCAGCAAACCGCTGGTCAGTATTTTCAGCGAACTGTCCTTCGGAAAGGTATAGCGGCTTTCCATGGCCAGGCGAACGCTGGCCTGGTAGGACTTGTCGTCAAAAGTGATATTTTCAACCCTCCCGACAACAACGCCCGCACTTTTGACCGCAGCCCGTGGTTTCAGGCCGCCGATATTGTCGAACTTGGCCGTGACGCGGTACGAGGTGTCAAAACTCAAGGTGAGCAAGTTGGCAGATTTGAGCGCCAGAAACAGCATGGCTGCGCCACCTATCAGGACAAACAAGCCAACCCACACGTCGTTTTTTGAGCGTTGCATCTTTTTTCTTTCAATGACTCAGGTCGGCCCCTGCAGCAATTGCAGGCCTGTCGGCCTTCCTGTCTTTGCGGAATCGCCGCATGGCGCACGCAAACGGACTAAATTTTCGCATGGCTGGCTTCAGAAGGTGCGCGCCGCGTTTTAAAGGCTGAACATCCAGGCCGTCAACAAAAAGTCCAGTCCGAGCACGGCCAGCGAAGCCACCACCACGGTACGGGTCGTCGCGCGCGACACGCCTTCCGGCGTGGCCTGTGCCTCAAACCCCTGGTGCAGCGCCACAAAAGTAACCGTTACACCAAATACAAGACTTTTGATCACGCCATTGCCGACGTCGCGCCAGACATCGACGCCGGCCTGCATCTGGCTCCAGAACGAACCCGCATCGACACCGATCATCAGCACGCCGACCACCCAGCCGCCGATGATGCCGACGGCACTGAACACCGCAGCAAGCAGCGGCATGGCGATCACGCCCCCCCAGAACCGGGGTGCCAGGATGCGGCGCACCGGATCCACGGCCATCATTTCCATCGCGGACAGCTGCTCTCCGGCTTTCATGAGGCCAATTTCAGCGGTCAGGGAGGTGCCGGCACGGCCGGCAAACAGCAGGGCGGTGACCACCGGCCCCAGTTCACGCACCAGGCTAAGCGCCACCAGCAGGCCCAGCGCCTCCGAGGAGCCATAACGCTGCAGCGTGTAGTAGCCCTGCAGGCCCAGCACAAAACCCACAAAAAGGCCTGACACCGTGATGATGGCCAGTGAGTAATTGCCGAGGAAAAATATCTGGTCACGCACCAGGCCGAAACGGGCCAGCGCCGGGCCCGTCAGCGCCAGCAGGCGTGACATCAGGCGCGCGGCGTGGCCAAGCTCGGCAAGCTGGCTGCGCGTGGTAAAGCCCAGGCTCGAAAGCAGGTGGACGGGGCTGTAGCGACTCATGAACGGCCCTTCCGGCCTGCTGCAACCTGATTGCCAAAATCAGTGGCGACATCCGGCCCGGGGTAATGGAATTTCACGGGGCCTTCGCTTTGCGCGTTGACAAACTGATGGACCAGCGGGTCGGTGGAGTTCCGTACCTCGTCGGGCGTGCCCTGCGCGGCAACGCCGCCATTGGCCAGAATGATGACCTTGTCGGCGATGTGAAAGGTTTCTTCGAGGTCGTGTGAAACCACGATGCTGGTAATGCCCAGCGTGTCGTTGAGCTGGCGGATCAGCTTCGCAGCCGTTCCCAGCGAAATCGGATCCAGCCCGGCAAAGGGCTCGTCGTACATGATAAGTTCGGGATCCAGCACGATGGCTCGCGCCAGCGCCACACGTCGCGCCATGCCGCCTGAAATTTCGCTGGGCATCAGATCGCGCGCGCCGCGCAGCCCCACCGCGTTGAGCTTCATCAGAACGATGTCCCGAATCAGTGCATCGCTCAGCGCGGTGTGCTCGCGCAAGGGAAACGCCACGTTGTCAAACACGCTCAGATCGGTGAACAGCGCACCAAACTGGAACAGCATGCCCATGCGGCGCCTCGCCTCATAAAGCTCGGACTGCACCAGTTTGCCAATATTTTTGCCATCGAACAGGACTTCGCCCTGATTGGCTTTTTGCTGCCCGCCAATCAGGCGCAAGACCGTGGTCTTGCCACCRCCCGACGCTCCCATCAGCGCCGTGACCTTGCCCCGCGGCACCGACAGGGTGACCCGGTCGAGAATGACGCGGTCCCCGGCAGAGCCCGGATAGGAGAAGGTCACATCCTTGAATTCGACCAGCGATGAAGCGGAAATGTCGGCCATGGGAGAAGAAAGGGCCAACGAGCGCGTCGGCATTGCTAGGGAATGCCCTAATGATACGGGGTTTGCCCTGTCTTATCTGCGGCGCCCAGGCCGCACGCCTGCCTCAGAAATGAGCGAATACCGCCGCCCCGCCACTGCAAGCCACAGCATCGATACGAAAACCACCTGCCAGCTTATTGTTTACGCGCCTCAAACGCTCTTCTTTTTATAGCAGCCAACCACTCTGCAACCATCGCCGACATCAGCGCATCAGGTCGCTCGACAATCACCCGCACATCACATGGTGGCCTTCGCGCAACACAGGCGCCTGCCTGCGTTGTACTCGATACGAGCCGTGGATGATGGGTGATGGACGAAAGGGGTCGCAGCGCTTAGCGTGGCAGGTCGCTGTACCCCATGAGGAACTCGTCAACGGAGCGCGCGGCCCGGCGGCCTTCGCGCACTCCAAGCGCAAGCTTGGGGTTTATTTAACCGCCCCTTGGGGCGATTTGCGAAGGCCGGGCACAGCGCTTAGCGAGGCAAGTCGCTGTAGCCCATCAGAAATTCGTCGGCAGCACGCGCGGCCTGGCGGCCCTCGCGAATCGCCCACACGACCAGGCTTTGACCACGCCGGATGTCGCCGGCCGCAAACACTTTGGGCACATTGGTGGCGTAACCGCCCGTGAAGTCAGTGCTCGCTTTGGCATTGCCGCGGTTGTCCTTCTCGACACCAAAAGCCTCCAGGACCGAAGCGACCGGCGAGACAAAGCCCATGGCCAAGAGCACCAAGTCGGCCTTCAGCGTCTGCTCCGACCCCGGCACCTCGACCATCTTGCCGTCCTTCCATTCAACGCGAACGGTTTTCAGGCCGGTGACCTTGCCTTTTTCGCCCATCAACTCCTTGGTGGAGATCGCGAACTCGCGCTCGCAGCCTTCTTCGTGGCTGGAACTGGTGCGCAGCTTGATCGGCCAGTACGGCCAGGTCATGGGCCGGTTTTCCTCTTCGGGGGGCTGCGGCATCAGTTCGAACTGGGTCACGCTGGCCGCGCCGTGGCGGTTGCTGGTGCCGACGCAGTCGGACCCGGTGTCTCCGCCGCCAATCACGATGACATGCTTGCCGTCGGCCCTGATCTGGCCTTTGACCTTGTCACCCGCGTTGATCTTGTTTTGCTGCGGCAGGAACTCCATGGCGAAATGCACGCCGTCCAGGTCCCGGCCAGGCACAGGCAAATCGCGAGACTGCTCGGCACCGCCCGTCAGGATGATGGCGTCAAAGTCCTTTTGCAACTGCTCGGCCGATATCGTTTCCTTGGCCCAGTTCGTGACTTTGGAATCCTTGGGCAGGCTGCCGATCATCACACCGGCGCGGAAAATGACACCTTCGGCCTGCATCTGCTCGACGCGGCGGTCAATATGGATTTTCTCCATCTTGAAGTCGGGAATGCCGTAGCGCAGCAAGCCGCCGATACGGTCGTTTTTCTCAAACAGCGTGACATCATGGCCGGCGCGCGCCAACTGCTGTGCCGCGGCCATGCCGGCAGGGCCAGAGCCCACCACCGCCACTTTTTTGCCGGTCTTGTGCTTGGGCAACTCGGGCCTGACCCAGCCTTCGGACCAGGCACGATCGATGATGGCATGCTCGATTGACTTGATGCCGACCGGATCGTTGTTCACGTTCAGTACGCAGGCTGCCTCGCAGGGCGCGGGGCAGATGCGGCCAGTGAACTCCGGAAAGTTGTTGGTACTGTGCAGCGTGTCGATCGCGTTTTTCCAGTCGGCACGAAACACCATGTCATTGAAATCGGGAATGATGTTGTTGACCGGGCAGCCGCTGTTGCAAAAGGGCGTGCCGCAGTCCATGCAGCGTGCCGCCTGCTTGCCGGCCTGCGCATCGTTCAGCCCGATGACAAATTCCTTGTAGTTTTTCAGGCGCTCGGGCACAGGCTTGTAGCCCTCCTCGATGCGCTGGTATTCCATGAAGCCGGTGATTTTTCCCATGATCAGTCCTGTCGGTTCCGTTGTCGTGATGAGTACAAGTTTGCTGCGGCCAGGCCTTACTTGGCCGCCGCGGTTTCCTGATTGGTAGCCACTTGCGAGCGGGTGGTTTCAGTCGCAGCTTCGAGCCTGCGCTCCTTGCGCTCGATCAACGCCCGTTTGTACTCATTCGGGAAAACTTTCACAAACTTCAGACGCGCCTCGCTCCAGTTGTCGAGCAATTCCCTTGCGCGTTTGCTGCCCGTCCAGCGGTTGTGGTCCTGCAGCAGGCGCTTGAGCAATTCCTCGTCACTCTCACCGGCATGCCAGTCCGATTCATGGGCGTGCTGCTCGACGGTGCTCACCACCCGGTCCATGGACACCATGGAGGTATTGCAGCGCGTCGCAAACAAGCCGTCTTCGTCGTAGACATAGGCCACGCCGCCGCTCATGCCGGCGGCGAAGTTGCGGCCGGTCTTGCCCAGTACCGCCACCGTGCCGCCGGTCATGTATTCGCAGCCATGGTCGCCCGTGCCTTCCACCACCGCCGTGGCACCCGATAGTCGCACCGCAAAACGCTCGCCGGCCACACCGCTGAAAAACGCTTCGCCGGTGGTGGCGCCATACAGCACCGTGTTGCCGACGATGGTGTTTTTATGCGACTCACCCCGGAAGTCAATGCTTGGTCGCACCACGATGCGGCCGCCGGAAAGACCCTTGCCGGTGTAGTCGTTGGCATCGCCAATCAGGTACATGGTGATGCCCTTGGCGAGGAAAGCGCCAAACGACTGGCCACCGGTACCCTCAAGCTGGATACGCAGGGTGTCATCAGGCAGGCCTTCAGGATGGCGGCGCGTCAGCTCGCCCGACAGCATGGCGCCGACGGTGCGGTTGACGTTGCGCGCCACCTCGATGAACTGCACTTTCTCGCCTTTCTCCAGAGCGGCTTTTGACTTCTCGATCAGGCGGACGTCCAGTGCCTTGTTCAGCGCGTGATCCTGCTCCATCACATGCAGGCGCGGCACATCGGCCGGCACATTGGGCTGGTAGAACAGGCGGCCGAAGTCCAGACCACGGGCCTTCCAGTGCTCAATGCCTTTTTGCGTATCGAGCAGGTCGGCACGGCCAATCAGGTCATCGAACTTGCGCACGCCCAGCTGGGCCATCAGCTGACGCGCCTCTTCAGCCACAAAGAAGAAATAGTTAACCACATGCTCGGGCTTGCCGCTGAATTTCTGGCGCAGCACCGGGTCTTGCGTAGCCACACCCACCGGGCAGGTGTTGAGGTGGCACTTGCGCATCATGATGCAGCCCTCGACCACCAGCGGCGCCGTGGCAAAACCAAATTCATCGGCGCCCAGCAACGCGCCAATGACCACGTCACGGCCGGTTTTCATCTGGCCGTCGGCCTGCACGCGAATGCGGCCGCGCAGGCGGTTGAGCACCAGGGTCTGCTGGGTCTCGGCCAGGCCGATTTCCCAGGGAGAGCCGGCGTGCTTGATGGACGACCAGGGCGAAGCGCCCGTGCCGCCGTCATGGCCAGCAATCACCACGTGGTCGGACTTGGCCTTGGCCACGCCCGCGGCAATCGTGCCCACACCGACTTCGCTGACCAGCTTGACGCTGATGCTGGCGCGCGGATTGACGTTCTTCAGATCGTGAATCAGTTGCGCCAGGTCTTCGATGGAATAAATGTCATGGTGCGGCGGTGGCGAAATCAGGCCGACACCGGGCACGGAGTAACGCAGGTGGCCGATGTAGTCGCTCACCTTGCCACCGGGCAACTGGCCGCCCTCGCCGGGCTTGGCGCCCTGCGCCATCTTGATCTGGATCTGGTCGGCTGACACCAGGTATTCAGCCGTGACACCAAATCGGCCGGAGGCGACCTGCTTGATGCGCGAACGCAGCGAGTCGCCGTCCTGCAGCGGAAGATCCACCTCGACCTGCTTGGGGCCGATGACGCTTTTGAGCGTTTCACCCTTTTTGATCGGGATGCCCTTGAGCTCCTGGCGATAGCGGTTCGGATCCTCGCCGCCTTCGCCGGTGTTGCTCTTGCCGCCGATACGGTTCATCGCGACGGCCAGCGTGGCGTGGGCTTCGGTGCTGATCGAGCCGAGCGACATCGCGCCGGTCGCAAAACGCTTGACGATTTCCTTGGCCGGCTCGACCTCGTCGATTGGGATGGCTTTCGACGGATCGATCCTGAACTCGAACAGTCCGCGCAAGGTCATGTGGCGACGGTTCTGGTCGTTGATCAGCTGGGCGTATTCCTTGTAGGTGTTCCAGTTATTGGAACGCGTGGAATGCTGCAGCTTGGCGATCGCGTCGGGCGTCCACATGTGGTCCTCGCCGCGCACGCGCCAGGCGTACTCGCCGCCGGCATCCAGCATGTTGGCGAGCAACGGATCATCGCTGAACGCCGCCTTGTGCATGCGCAGGGCTTCTTCTGCAATCTCGAACACGCCCATGCCTTCCACCTGGCTGGCGGTGCCGCTGAAGAATTTGGCCACGGTGTCGCGGTTCAGGCCGATCGCCTCAAACAGCTGGGCACCGCAGTAGCTCATGTAGGTCGACACGCCCATCTTGGACATGATCTTGGACAGGCCCTTGCCAATCGCCTTGGTGTAGTTGTAGACCGCCTTGTCGGTGCTCAGGTCGCCGGGCAGGCCCCTTGACAGCTCGGCCAGGGTTTCCATGGCCAGATAGGGATGAACGGCCTCGGCGCCATAGCCCGCCAGCACCGCGAAGTGGTGCACCTCGCGCGCCGAGCCGGTTTCCACCACCAGTCCGGCCGTGGTGCGCAGGCCCTCCTTCACCAGGTGCTGGTGAATCGCGGACAGCGCCAGCAATGCCGGAATCGCCACCTGCGTGGCGCTCACGGCGCGGTCGCTCACGATCAAGATGTTCTTGCCGTCCTTGATCGCATCGACCGCCTCGGCGCACAGCGAAGCCAGCTTGGCCTCCACGCCCTCGTGGCCCCAAACCAGCGGGTAGGTGATGTCCAGCGTATAGCTCTTGAACTTGCCCTGGGTGTGCGCCTCGATGTCGCGCAGCTTTTGCATGTCGGCCACGTTGAGCACTGGCTGGCTGACTTCCAGCCGCATCGGCGGGTTGACCTGGTTGATGTCCAACAGGTTCGGCTTGGGGCCGATGAAGGACACCAGCGACATCACGATCGCCTCGCGGATCGGGTCGATCGGCGGGTTGGTGACCTGCGCAAACAGCTGCTTGAAGTAGTTGTACAGCGGCTTGTTCTTGTTGGACAGCACGGCCAGCGGGCTGTCGTTGCCCATGGAGCCAGTGGCCTCTTCGCCGTTGGTGGCCATGGGAGACATCAGGAACTTGATGTCTTCCTGCGTATAGCCGAAGGCTTGCTGGCGGTCCAGTAATGACAGTCCCCCGTGGCTCCCCACTGCGTGTGGTTCGCCTCCCCCCTCGCTGGGGGCGGCGCCTTGCGTCCGGCCAAGCCGGTCCGCGGCCCCTGCTGGTGCCGCCTTGACGTCGTCGAGCTTGATGCGCAGGTTTTCAATCCACTGCTTGTAGGGCTTGCTGTGTGCCAGCGTCGCCTTGATTTCCTCATCGTCCACCATGCGGCCCTGCTCGAGGTCGATCAGGAACATCTTGCCGGGCTGCAGGCGCCACTTGCGCACGATCTTGTGCTCGGGAATCGGCAACACGCCGGATTCGGATGCCATGATGACCAGATCGTCGTCGGTAACGCAGTAACGCGAGGGACGCAGGCCATTGCGGTCCAGCGTGGCGCCAATCTGGCGGCCGTCGGTGAACACGATGGAGGCCGGGCCATCCCACGGTTCCAGCATCGCGGCATGGTATTCATAGAAGGCCTTGCGGCGCTCGTCCATGGTGGTGTGCTGCTCCCACGGCTCGGGGATCATCATCATCACGGCCTGGCTGATCGGGTAACCCGCCATGGTCAGCAACTCCAGGCAGTTGTCAAAGGTCGCCGTGTCCGACTGACCCGCGAAGCTGATGGGGTAGAGCTTTTGCAAATCGGCCCCCAGCACGGGAGAGGACATCACGCCCTCGCGCGCCTTCATCCAGTTGTAGTTGCCCTTGACGGTGTTGATCTCGCCGTTGTGCGCCACATACCGGTACGGGTGAGCCAGCGGCCACTCGGGGAACGTGTTGGTCGAAAACCGCTGGTGCACCAGGCCGAGCGCCGAGACGCAGCGGGTGTCGGTCAGGTCACGGTAGTAGGTGCCTACCTGATCGGCCAGCAGCAGGCCTTTGTAAACCACCGTGCGGCTGGACATGCTGGGAACGTAATATTCCTTGCTGTGCGTCAGGCGCAGGTTCTGGATGGCGGCGCTGGCCGTTTTGCGGATCACATACAGCTTGCGCTCGAGGGCATCCTGCACGATGACGTCGTTGCCGCGGCCGATGAAAATCTGGCGCAGGATGGGCTCTTTTTCGCGCACCGTCGGCGACATGGGCATGTCGCGATTGACCGGCACATCGCGCCAGCCCAGCAGCACCTGGCCTTCTGCCTTGACGGCGCGCTCCAGCGCCTGCTCGCAAGCCAGACGCGAGGCATGCTCTTTCGGCAAGAACACCATGCCCACGCCGTACTCACCCGGCGGCGGCAGCGCGACACCCTGCTTCGCCATTTCCTCACGGTACAGCGCATCCGGCAGCTGGATCAGGATGCCGGCGCCGTCGCCCATCAGTTTATCGGCACCCACCGCGCCCCGGTGATCGAGGTTTTCAAGAATTTTCAGCCCCTGCTGAACGATGGCATGGGATTTGTGCCCCTTGATGTGCGCGACAAACCCAACCCCGCAAGCGTCATGCTCATGGGCTCCGGAGTACAAACCGTGTTCTTCAAAATGTTTGATTTCAGCAGCCGTGGTCATGGCGATTCCTCATCGGTTTGGGAGAAAAGCGGCACAACAAGCGCGCCCCCTCTTCTCCGCAATGTTCATAATTTTTTGCAAGGACTGAGAGCATAGTGCACTGCAACAACAATGCCAAGCACTTTAATTGGGGTCAGATTCTAATTAATGTCACACAAAAACAATCAAATAATAATTAGGGACACATACAAATCACCCGGAAATACCCAGCGGGCGCCACACGGTGGCGCTCAAGGAGATGCTGATTTGCGAGCCGGACGTCCGGCCCGGTTTTTTTGGACGCGACGCGCGGTCCGCTTTTGCAATTCAGCCACAAAGCCCTCCCCCCCCAGCGCCCAGCCGCCGAGGACTGACCGGGTCAGTGCATCCTGCTGCGCCGGCGAGATGCCCGCACGCACCAATTCGGCGTAAGCCACTTCCCGCTCAAACGGCGTGTTGCCCAGCGCCCAGAACAGCGGATGGGGCGTCACGAGCCTGTCGGCCCGCAAACCGGCGTAATGGCCGTGGCTGGACCAAGGGTAGTCTTTGGGATCCCCTGCCAGCCCGCTCCGCACCGGATTGAGGTCGATATAGGCCATGCAGGGCAGCAGATAGCGCTCCGCTTCTATCAAGGTCGAGCGGTAACGCCCTTCCCACAAGGTCCCGGAGCGTGCCTGGCTGTCATTGAAGTAGCGCACATAGCGCCGACCGACAGCCTGCATCATCTGGGGCAGGCCCTCGGCGCTTGCCGGTGTAGCAAGCAAATGGAAATGATTACCCATCAATACATAGGCATGCAATGCCACCCCGAATTTGCGGGCGTTTTCTTCCAGCAGGGCCAGCAGCATCTGGTAATCAGCTACCGATGAAAAAATGGCCTGCTGGTTATTGCCGCGCTGAAGGATGTGATGAGGGCAGCCTGCAAGCGAGAGGCGGGGAAGACGGGCCATGGATGGGATGACTGGAGGTGCAAGGAGTGAAGCGTCATGATAATTGGAATCTGACCCCAATATTGACGATAACCAGGAACCCCTTCATTTCGATCTCCAGCGGCTGGTGGCCGCGGTCGGGAATTTATCGAACGACCTTGCCGTCGGGTGTGATCGTGACCAGGTCGATCGCCCGCACGGATTCATATTTTTTGGCGCGAAGATTGACGCGAAAGCCGCCCACGTCGTAGTCCGTCATGGATTCGAAGGCTTTTTGCAGGCCAGCACGGTCCGGCTTGCCACCGCCCGAGACACTGCGGCGCACCCCTTCGGAAAATGTGCGGGCGGCGATGTATCCCTCCACGCTTTCGTAGCTGGGTGTCTGGTCGGTCTGGTTCAGCACATCCAGGTATTCCTTGATGATGGGTGTGGCGGTGCTGCGCGGCGAGGGTACAACCTGGGAAATGACGATGCCGCCAATCTCTTTGCCCAACGCACTGAACAAGGGGTCTATGCCGACCACCGAAAAGTTCAGGAACTGGCCACCAAAGCCGGCCCGCCGCATTTTGCGGATGAAGGCGGCCGATGAATTGAAGAGGCTGACCTGAATGATGGCCTGGGGCTCTGCCTTGAGCAGCTGGACCACTGCCGCATCGACCTTGTCGCTGTTGACCGGCGACAGGGCACTGGCCACGATGGGTGGACGTTTGAGGTCGAGCAGCGCCTGGTTGATGGCGGCCAGACCGGCGCGTCCCATCGCATCGTCTTCGGCAAACACGGCAATGCGGTCCTGGTTAAGAGTGGCGCAGTGGCGCGTCACCTTGTAAGCCTCGTCCGCCAGCGCTGGACGAACATGAAACACATGGGCGAGGGCTGGATCGTGCAACGCATCCGAAGCAGCAAAAGGTGCAAAAAACAGGGCACCCGTCGGTTTGGCGACGGCAAAGGCGGCATCGCAACTCGCGGTGCCAACAAAGCCGAACAGCGCATCGACGCCCTGATCCAGCAACTGCCGGGCATTGCCGGCCGCCCGGACGGGATCGTAGCCATCATCCAGCGCCTTGACGTCGATCCGGTAGCCGCCCGCACCATTTTTTGCATTGATGGCGTCAAAGTAAAGTTTGGCGCCGTTGAGGTAAGCCAGCCCGATCTGGTCGGCCGCGCCCGTCAGCGGCACGGACTGCCCCACGACCACCTTTCGCGCAGCCTTGACAGTTTGCGCCCGGAGCGCGGGATTTGCCACCAGGGCACCTGTGAAAACACCACTCAGAATTAATTGCCGCCGATTGGGAATCATGAAAACACCTTTCCAGATACAAGACAACCAAGCAGCTTTAATGCCTGCGCTGCTACGGGTGCCCAGCACAAATTTTGGGCAGGCCGTGCAGGGTAATCCGGGAAACCATCCGAAGCCAGCCCGGAAAATGCCGACATGTCATAAGGCTATGCATTTCCCTCTGCATGCGCGGGTTTCTACCAGTCGTGGGTGTCTACTTCATTTCTGCAGCTGTTACGTCCGCGCTGACCACAGGCGATGGATCCCCTGCTCGCCTGTCCGCCGGCAGGTCGGTGTTATCAGACGGGCGCAGTCAAAGCGGAAAAACGGTGCGCCCCTTGAGGCGCTCATGCTCCCTGGCGGCGAAGCGGTCCGTCATGCCAGCGATGTAGTCAGCCACCACACGCTCGGGTTTTGCCCCAGCGCAATAGGGCATGTCGATCCCGGCTGCACGGTCTATATGCGCCTGTGGCATCTGCGCGGGGTCGGCCATATAGGCCTCGAACAAATCGCGAACCACTTGCTTGGCCGCCTGCGTGGTTTGCACCACCTGTGGGTGCCGGTATAAATTTTGTAGCAAAAATCGCTTGAGGGACGCGGACTGTGCCGCCATCTCTTCGGTAAAACACACCAGCGGGGGATGCTGGCGTACGGCCTGGACGTCGGCCGGCGCGGCCGCCTGCAAAGCCATCCGCGTCGCATCAATGACGTTGTAGACCTGCGCACTGAGCATGCGGCGTATGGTTTCAAACAGCAGCCGACGGCCCTGCAGGCCCGGATGCGCCAGGCCCGTTTCGTGGCGGTACTGGCTGAACAGCGCCACGTCCTCCAACTGTTCCAGGCTGAGCAAGCCCGAACGGACACCATCATCAATATCGTGGGCGTTGTAGGCAATTTCATCCGCAAGATTGGCCAGTTGTGCCTCCAGACCGGGTTGCAGCCATCGAGGGCTCGTTGATGCCGATGCGACAAAACGCCGGGCCACACCACCGGGTTCACGCGCCTCGATATGGCGGGCGTTGCGCTTTGAGCAGTGCTTCAAAATTCCTTCGCGTGTCTCAAACGTCAGATTCAGGCCGTTGTATGCGGGATAACGCTCCTCCAGCGTGTCCACGACCCGCAGGCTCTGCAGGTTGTGCTCGAAGCCGGCGCTCTGCGGATTGTGGTTTTTCAGGCATTGGTTCAGTGCATCCTGGCCGGCATGTCCGAATGGCGTGTGACCCAGGTCGTGCGCCAGGGCAATGGCCTCAACCAGATCTTCGTTGAGCTGCAGGGTACGGGCAATTGACCGCCCCAGCTGCGCGACCTCCAGCGAATGGGTCAGGCGGGTGCGAAAGAGATCACCCTCGTGATTCAAAAATACCTGGGTTTTATAGACCAGGCGGCGAAACGCCGTGGAATGCACAATCCGGTCGCGGTCGCGCTGGAATTCAGAGCGTGTCGGCGCCGCAGGCTCGGGGTAGCGTCGGCCGCGCGACAGCGCCGGATCACAAGCATAGGCCGCAGCACTCATGACTCACTCATCCAGACAGCTTCCAGCCTTCACGAAATCGCGGCAAGCAGCTATCGCGCTCATGGCACCCCGCAACATTTACCGGCCCCATCGTCCATCACGCACAACAGGCATCGATGACTTCGCGCACCAGCGCATCGGGTGCGCAACGCACCGCCGCCTTGCCTGGCCCATCAATCACCACGAAGCGGATTTCACCGGCCTCGGATTTTTTATCGACGCGCATCAGCTCGAGATAGCGGCCGGCATTGTCAATGGCGGACAGCACAGGTCCCTTGACGGGCAGGCCGGCACGCAGGACGAGCCCGGTCAGGCGCTCGACAAAAGCCATGTCGACCAGGCCCAGACGCTGCGACAAATGCGCAGCCATCACCATGCCGCAGCCCACGCCCTCGCCGTGCAGCCACTCGCCATAGCCCAACCCCGACTCAATCGCGTGGCCAAAAGTATGGCCGAAATTCAAAATTGCCCGCAAGCCCGACTCACGTTCGTCCTGCCCCACCACCCAGGCCTTGATCTCGCAGCTGCGCTGAATGGCATGCGCCAGCGCGGCTGGGTCTTTGCCCAGCAAGGCATCGAGGTGACCCTCAATCCAGTCGAGAAACGCCATGTCGGCGATCGGCCCGTATTTGATGATCTCGGCCAGGCCCGCGCTCAATTCACGCGAAGGCAGCGTGACGAGTACATCCAGGTCGCAAACGACCAGGAGAGGCTGGTAAAACGCGCCGATCATGTTTTTTCCCAGCGGGTGGTTGATGGCCGTTTTTCCGCCCACCGATGAATCCACCTGCGCCAGCAAGGTCGTGGGAACCTGCACAAATGGCACGCCGCGCATGTAGCTTGCGGCGGCAAATCCGGTCATGTCGCCGACCACCCCACCACCCAGCGCGAACAGCACTGTTTTTCGGTCACAACCGTTTTCCAGCAGCGCATCAAAAATCAGCTGCAGGGTCGGCCAGTCTTTGTGGGCCTCGCCATCGGGCAAAGTCACCTGCAAGACCTTCTCATAACGCGCCCGGAGGGCCTGCGTGAGCCGGGCCGCATACAAGGGAGCCACGGTGGTATTGGAAACAATGAGCGCCGTGCTCGCTTTGGGCAGCTGCTCGTAGGTCGAAGCGTCGCCCAGCAGGTTCACGCCAATGGCAATCGGATAGCTGCGTTCGGCCAGATGGATACGAACCTGCGCCGCAGCGGGGGAAGAGTTTGCTTGCATAACCGCAAGTGTAGAGGCACTCCACCGCCCAGCGGGTGCCGCCGGTCTTTGCGCCGCCACCGCAACAGCGCGGCCGGCGCGTGACATCAGACTAAGGCGCAGGAACCACGCCCGCCAGTTCCAGCTGCATGAGAATCATGTTGACCAGGGTCGACACCGAAGGACGGCCGGTTTCAATCACGAACCGGGCAGTTTCCCGATACAGCGGGTCGCGCGCGATGTAAAGGTCGCGCAATCGCGCCAGTGGATCGGCGACCTGAAGCAGCGGCCGGTTCTGGTCATGCCGCAAGCGCCGAAACACCTCTTCCGGCGCCGAATGCAAATACACGACCTGCGCCCGCACCCGCAAGTGCTCGCGGTTCACGGGACGGAGCACGGTGCCGCCGCCGGTGGAGAGCACACAGGGCTCTCCTTGGGTCAACTCATCGATGACCAGCTGCTCAAGATCGCGGAACGAAACCTCGCCTTCGCGCTCAAAAAACTCGCGAATGGAACAACCGATACGCTGCTCTATGACCTGGTCTGAATCAACAAATGGCAGACCCAGCCTGCGGGCAAGCTGCCTGCCCACGGTGGACTTCCCGGATCCCGGCAGGCCTACACAGGCGATTTTCAACAGGTTTGCATTCACTTGAATAGGCAGTATGCCAGCGCTGAAGGCATCGGAAAGAAAACGCCTCCAGAATTGGAGCGCTCAACAAAGAAGCGAAGCTGACATCCTCCCAGGCAATGTCAGCTTTCATTCTCAAGCGACTTCCGCTTTACCGGCGTGTCCAATACGGACTTTACACTCAGCGCAATGCGGCCCCGTTCGTCAGCATTTTGGGCGTAATGAACACCAGCAGTTCAGACTTGGTGGCTGAACGGGTTTTGGTTTTGAACAAGTTGCCAATAGCAGGCAAGTCGCCCAGCAGGGGAACCTTGGTCTCATCTTCCCTGTCGTTCTGCTCAAAGATGCCGCCGATCACCACCGTGCCACCATTTTCAACCAATACCTGCGTCTGTATGTGCTTGGTGTCGATGGCAAAGCCATTGGAAGTGGCCCGGCCAACGCTGTCCTTGTTGACATCAACATTCAGGATGATGTTGCCCTCGGGCGTGATCTGGGGGGTAACTTCCAGCTTCAGGTTGGCTTTGCGGAAGGCGATCGAGGTGGCGCCGCTGGAGGTTGCCTGCTGATAGGGCAGTTCGGTGCCCTGCTCGATCAGCGCCTTCACCTGGTCCGCCGTCACGATTCGGGGACTGGACACGATTTTCCCTTTTCCGTCAGCTTCCGCCGCCGAAATCTCGAGGTTCAGCAACCTTGTCACGGAAGAGTTAAACAGGGAGATGGCGAAGGTGGATGCCGGGTATCCGTTTTGCCCGACGCCAGGCAACTGCACAAAGTCGCCCGCATTGGTTCCAAAGTTCTGCCCACGGATTGGGCCTGTAGCCGCTGTAATGTTCGGCGCTATGTAGCTATCGCCAAACATGACATTGCGATTTCCATTCAATGAGAATGGCCGGCCGCCGAGCCTGACACCCAACGATTTCCCAAAGCTGTCCGATGCCTCAACGATGCGCGCCTCGATCAGCACCTGCCGCACGGGGATGTCAAGTTTGGCAATCAAAGCCTGAACCTGCTCAAGTTTGGCCGGTATGTCCGTCACAAACAGTTGGTTGGTACGCGATTCCGAGATCACGCTACCCCGCGTGGACAGGATCTTGGTCGCACCCGCACCGCTGGTGCCCAACAGCCCCGCTGCGACATCTGCGGCTTTTGCATAGTTCAGCTTGAAATCCTGGGTACGCAGCGCTTCCAGGCTCTGGATGGCATTTCTTGACTCATGGTCCTGCTTGTCCTTCGCGGCAAGTTCGTCCTTGGGGGCGATCAGCAAGACATTGCCCGTTTTACGCATGCCCAATCCCTTGGCCTGCAAAATAATGTCCAGCGCCTGGTCCCAGGGAACGTCTTTCAGGCGCAGGGTCACGGAACCTGACACGGTATCCGAGGTGACGATATTGAAGTTGGTGAAGTCCGCAATAACTTGCAGCAGCGAGCGGATTTCAATGTTCTGGAAATTCAGGGACAGCTTTTCACCAGTGTACCCGGGGCCTTGGCTGAGCTTGTTGGGGTCAACTTTCTGCGGACGCACTTCCAGCACAAACTGGTTGTCGCTCTGATAGGCGCTATGCTCCCACGAGCCTTTGGGCTCTATGACCATTCGCACCTTGTCACCGGTCTGAAAAGTGGTGACGGTCTGGATCGGTGTGCCGAAATCGGCCACATCGAGACGACGGCGCAAGCCCTCGGGCAGAGCCGTTTTCAGGAACTCAACCACGAGGGTCTGACCCTGCTGACGAATATCAACACCGACCTGGTTGTTGGCAAGATCCACGACTACCCGACCCGCACTGTCGGTGCCGCGGCGGAAATCAATATCCTTCAGCGGAAGGACGTCGCGGTTGCGGCTCTCGGCAAACACCGGCGTCGCCGCTGCAGAAGGCGCAGCCAAGGCAGCCGGCTCCAGGGTAATCAGCAGGGACTTGCCTTGTATCTCGGCCTTGTACGCCGTAGGAGCCTTCAGATTGAGCACAACCCGGGTTCGCTCCCCCGCCTGCACCACGTTGGCGGAGCGCAGATTTCCGAGGTTGAGGTCAACCGCAGAGCGTCCCATGGCATTGCTCACGCCCGGAAAATCAAGCGCAATGCGCGCAGGCGCCTGGATGCTGAAGCCGGTAGGTACAGCTGCAAGCGGTTCGGCCAGATCAATACGGATCACCTCCGCACCGCCCTGGACGGAGCCAGAGAGGGACTGGATGGTATTTTGCGCCTGCGCCGTCGTAGTAGTCAGCGATGCCGCAAACAGCACCACGCTCAGAGAAGCGCTGCGCAACACGCATCCAAGCAAACGTTGCAGGCTGCCTCGCATCGCCTCTGCCTTTAATGCCGATGTCTGCTTGTTATTCATTTTGATCCCTCTAATAACTGTAAAGTCGCTGGCCGCTCTATCCATTCGCCTGCAGCGTCTTGCACGATTTCCCGCAGGGCAACACTGGTTTCGGTCACCTTGGTAATACGGCCATAGTTCTGGCCCAGATAATTACCCACCCGGACCTGGTAGATCAGGTTGTCGACCCGTACAAGTGCTACGGGCAGGCCGACTTTAATCAGGCTTCCGACCATGACCACGGCATCCAGAGGAGACGCCTCCAGAGGCTCCTTGCGCCGGCTCAACTCGGGGGCGACCAATGCTGCATTGGCCGTTCCCTGACTGGAATCGCGCTTCAAGGCCTGCGCCAGTTTCTGATTGCTGAACGGCTCTATTGAACCTTCCTGGTTATAGGCTTGCGGCGTGAACTTGGTCGGCTCGGGTAAAAGATCAACCTTGGGCTTGGTTGCGTTTCGCTGATCCACCATCCACTGCTGCAGTTCTTCCTGTTCGGACGAACTGCAACCGGCCATTCCGAATAAAAACAGCGTCAGGCTGGCGATCAATGCAGGGCGACTGATTCTCATTTCTTGACTCCCTTGGCGGGAGCGCTCTTGCGCTGCAAGGCCACCTCTTCACCGTCGAGGTAACGGAAAGTCTTGGCCGTGGTATCCATTGTCAGATTGCCATCCTTGGCCGGCAGGAGGCTCAGATTGTTCAGGGTGACGATACGGGACAGATTGGCAATATCCGCCGCAAACGCCCCAAGATCGTGATAGCGACCCGACACGCGCACGGCAATCGGCAATTCCGCGTAATACTCCTTGACGCTCACCTGACCCGGACGAAACAACTCAAACTGCAGGCTGCGGCCCAAACCGGCCTGATTGATATCGGACAGCAGGGCATCCATCTCCGCTTTGCTCGGCAGCTGCTTTTCAAGCTGCGTCACGTATTGCTGAACCTGTTCACGCTGTTTCTTCAGGGCATCCAGATTGACGGCCTGCACAAGTTTCTTCTTGTAGTCATCCCTGAGTTGAACTTCTTTTGCTTTTTCTGCAGTCAACTCTTCGTCAGAGGCGTTCAGCCCCAAAAACCAGATGGCGACCACCACCAACACCGTCACGGCAAGGCATAGGAGATAGCGTGGCAAAGCCGGCCACGAGGGTGGATCATTCGGATCAAGCCCGCTGAACTGGGCTTTCAGGCTGCGTTGGAAACTGCCTAAATCGACAGAAGATTTTGGTTTTTTTGCCATGATCAGTCTCGTTCAACCCTGGTCTTCATATCTTGGCCGCTGCCGAGGCGACAGCAGCTGGCTTGGCTGCGGCAGAAGACGCCGCAGGAAGCGCAGGCCCTGCCACTGAACTTGAGGCTGCAGAACTCGCAGCCTTCGGATCACTGGCCCGCTTGAGCCCTACGCGCATGGAGAAGTTGGCTACCCGCCGCTGGTCGCGCTGGCTCAGCGCGACCGAGCCGGCGACGATTTCCACGAGTTCCGGCTTGGTCAACCAGGGGCTGTTGTTGGCAAAATTGCGCAACAGTTCGGAAACCCGCTCGTTGGACTGCGCAGTACCGGTGATCAGGACGGTCTGGTTGTCCTGCTTCATGCTGTTGATATAGACGCCATCAGGCAATTGCTTGACCAATTCGCTGAGCAGGTAGACCGGCAGGTTGCGGTTTCCCTGCAAATCCTCCACCGCATTCTGGCGAGCCCTCAGCGCGGCGATCTCCGCCTGCAAGGTCGCGATCTCCTTGATTTGGCCCTCAAGGCGGGTGATTTCGGTTTTCAGGAAGTTGTTTTTCGCCTGCTGGCTTTCAATTTGAGTCAGATACCAGGTGTACACAGCGCCGGAAATCAGCACGCCAACCAGCGCGGCGACACCCAAGGTCGCAAAAAACACCTCGCGCCTGCGCTTGCGCGCAGCTTCCCGGTGCGGGAGCAGATTGATCAGAATCACTGCATGAACCTCCGCAAGGCCAGACCGCAAGACGTCAAATAAGATGACGCTTCACGCCGCATTTTCTTTTCCCGGACATCGCTGCCCAGCTCCATGCCTTCAAAGGGATTGGCCAGCAGGCAGGCAAAGGAAGTCTGCTGCGTGACGGCATCATTGAGCCCAGGCAATGCGGATGAGCCGCCCGCCAGCATCACGTAATCGACTTTGTTATGGGGCGTGCTGGTGAAGAAGAACTGAAGCGCCCGGCCGATTTCCTGGGCCATGCTCTCGACAAAAGGTTTCAGGACACCCGATTCGTAATCTTCCGGCAGGTCGCCACTGCGTTTTTTGCTCTCCGCTTCTTCGGACGAAAAACCGTATTGGCGAACAATCAACTGGGTGAGTTGCGCGCCGCCAAAGGCCTGGTCGCGCTCGTACAACACATCATCGTTCTTGATGACCTGCATGCTGGTGGTCAAAGCGCCCACTTCAAACAGGGCAACCAGCGTATCCACCCCCTTGTTGGGCAGACTCTCGATCAGCCGCGCCGTTGCCAGTCGGGACGCGTATGACTCCACATCGATCACAATGGGTTTCAGCCCGGCGGCTTCCGCCAGACCCTGCCGGTCCTGCACCTTTTCCTTGCGCGAAGCGGCAATCAGCACCTCGACATCGCCGCTCGATGTGGCGCTGGGCCCCACCACGCAGAAATCCAGACTGACCTCGTCGAGCGAAAAGGGTATGTACTGATTGGCTTCGGTTTCGACCTGAAGTTCAAGTTCGGCATCGCTCAGGCCACCCGGCAGGATGATTTTCTTGGTAATCACCGCCGAGGCAGGTAGCGCCATGGCCACATTTTTGGTTCGTGTTCCGCTCTTTTTGACCAGCCGGCGCACCGCTTCGGCCACCTCGTCGAATTTCTCGACATTGCCATCGGTGATCCAGCCCCGTTCCAGCGGCTCTATCGCGCAGCGGTCAAGCACCAGGTTACCGGCCTTGTCACGGCTCAACTCCACCAGCTTGACGCTGGACGAACTGATATCGAGGCCCAGCAAAGCGGGCTCTTGACTGTTGAATAACGATCCCAAAGAGATCAAGGCGGTCCCCAAATGACGGCTAATATGTAGCCCTGCATACTTAAGAAATCACTTGAATAGTAGCAGTAAGCTCTTTGTGCTGTAAGGATTTTTCTCATTCCAGGCACCAAGAGCGTTGTCAAAAGCAGACGGTTTTGACGGACCGCACCGACAGCAACTGAGGCAAAGAGCTGTCTGCAAACGTAAAAGTATGGCGCGCGGGAAGGCACCAGATATATACGTGTTTCAGGGATTTTTATAATAGCTTCGCGACTCTACGATTGCCTACATGCCCACCAAGCCCTCCTCTTCGAACTCAAACGCCCACGCAGTGACGCAGCCCTCCTGGCAACGCTGGCTGACCAAGCTGGTTTTGTGGGGCGCCGGGCTGGCGCTGGCGGGCGTGGTCGGCATCCTTCTGTTTGTAGCCGTCGCCTTGTCGGTGGCCTACCCCAACCTGCCAGACATCTCGGATTTATTGGACTACCGGCCCAAGTTGCCGCTGCGTGTGTATTCCGCAGATGGCGTGGTGATTGGCGAGTTTGGCGAAGAACGCAGAAATCTCACGCCCATCAAAGACATCCCGCAGGTCATGAAGGACGCGGTACTGGCGATCGAGGATGCCCGCTTCTTTTCGCATGGTGGCGTGGACTACCTTGGCGTGATCCGCGCCGGCTTTGCCAATGTGGGCCGGGCAAAAAGCCAGGGCGCCTCCACCATCACCATGCAGGTAGCCCGCAATGTGTACCTGTCCGCGGAAAAAAGCTATACCCGCAAGATTTATGAAATCCTGCTGACCTTCAAGCTGGAGCACCTGCTGACCAAGGACCAGATCCTCGAAATCTACATGAACCAGATTTTCTTGGGGAACCGGGCCTATGGCTTTGCCGCTGCTTCGGAGGCATATTTTGGCAAACCCCTCAAGAACATCTCCATTGCCGAAGCCGCGATGTTGGCCGGCCTGCCCAAGGCGCCCTCGGCATACAACCCGATCATCAACCCCAAGCGCGCAAAAGCCCGCCAGCTCTACATCATTGAGCGCATGCAGGAGAACGGCTTCATCACGGCAGAGCAGGCCAAGGCCGCCAAGGAGGAGGAGCTTCAGGTCAGGAACGGGCGCGATGCCGGCCGTGTGCATGCCGAATATGTCGCTGAAACTGTTCGCCAACTGGTCTACAACCAGTACGGCGACGAAACCTATACCCGTGGCCTCAATGTCTACACCACCTTGCGCGCGGACGACCAGACGGTAGCCTACAAGGCCTTGCGCAAGGGCATCATGGACTACGAACGTCGGCAAATTTACCGGGGCCCTGAAAAATTCATCGACCTTCCCGCCAACCCGCAGGAGACGGAAGATGCGATTGACGACGCACTGACCGACAATCCCGATAACGGCGACGTGATGTCGGCTGTGGTGCTTGAAGCCAATCCGAAACGGATTCTCGCTATGCGCCAGAACAGCGAAACGGTTGAAATCACCGGCGAAGGCCTCAGGCCGGCGCAGTCTGGCCTGGCCGACAAGGCCGGACCCAGCATCAAAATCCGCCGTGGCGCCCTGATCCGGGTGGCCAAAACGCCCAAAAACACCTGGGAAATCACCCAGCTACCTGAAGTTGAAGGGGCATTTGTAGCGCTGGACCCGCGTGACGGCTCCATCCGCGCGCTGGTGGGGGGGTTTGATTTTGAGAAGAACAAGTTCAACCACGTGACCCAGGCCTGGCGGCAACCGGGCTCCAGCTTCAAGCCGTTCATCTATTCGGCGGCCCTGGAGAAAGGCTTCACGCCGGCCACCGTGGTCAACGACGCACCACTGTTTTTTGACGCCGGTGTGACGGGCGGCCAGCCCTGGGAGCCCAAGAACTATGACGGCACCTTTGAGGGCCCGATGAATTTACGGACTGGCCTGAAAAAGTCAAAAAACATGATTTCCATCCGTATCCTGCAATCCATAGGCGCCCCCTATGCGCAGGACTGGATCAGTCATTTCGGGTTTGAGGCGGAAAAACATCCGGCTTACCTGACCATGGCACTGGGTGCCGGGTCCGTCACGCCCATGCAAATGGCCACGGCTTATTCGGTGTTTGCCAACGGCGGTTACCGCGTCAACCCCTACCTGGTTACCAAAATCACCGACCAGCGCGGCAAGGTGCTGCTCGAAGCCACGCCACCGGTCCTGGACGAGTCGGCCAGGGCCATCGATGCCCGCAATGCCTTCGTCATGGACAGCCTGCTGCAGGAAGTGGCGCGCTCAGGCACGGCCGCCAAGGCGCAGGCGACCCTCAAGCGTCCCGATCTTTTCGGCAAAACCGGTACCACCAATGACTCGATCGACACATGGTTCGTGGGTTTTCAGCCCACCCTGGCGGCAGCGGTCTGGATGGGCTATGACACGCCCAAAAAGCTCGGTGATCGGGAAACCGGCGGCGGCCTGAGTTTGCCCATCTGGATCAACTTCATGGAATACGCCCTGAAAGGCGTACCGGTCACCGAATACCCGCCACCCGAAGGCGTGGTGAACGTCAACGGCGAGTGGTACTACAACGAGTACGCGAAGGGCTTGGGGGTGAGCAGTGTGGGAACGCAGGATCCGGCAACGGTCAATGCTGGCCAGCTACCTGCCCCGGGTACGCCAGGCGGCCCCATTCAGGTATTGCCGCCCTCAGACGAAAAGAAACGGATTCTGGATCTGTTCAAGAACTGACAGGCACAAGCCGCGGTGCATGATCCAGTCCCCTGAGCCGATGCCATTGTCGGTGCGGATGGGGCCGGCGCGTGCTGCGGCCCGGCCCGCTCACCCGGTCAGTTGGGCAGGCGCCCTGAATACCAGCAACTGACCCGCCTGCTCACTGGCGTAACGCGACAAACCGGAGAAAAGCTCGCTCGAATCCTTGGTGTCCAACCATTGATTACCATGAAATTTGTAATGAAACCCACCCGCCTTGGCGGCCATCCATATTTCCTGCAATGGTTTTTGCAGATTGATGATGATCTGGCTGCGGTTTGAAAATGTCAGCGTGATCATGCCGCCGGTACGCTGGTTGTCAATGTCAGCATCGGTTTCATCGTTGATCCGATCGCAGGCCGTCTCAACGGCCCTGAGCGCGCTCTCCGCCAAGTCCTGGTATTCAAGGTCCGTCATTACAATCCCATCATGGTTTCTTCACATCATTCCTGGTTTCAAATTTTAGGCTGCCTTCGGGCTTTTGTTTCCAGGCATGGCCTTGTCGCCATCGTGGTTGGCGCTGCGGCACTGGTCGGCTGCGGCCAGAAAGGCCCGCTCTTCCTTCCCCCACCGCCCAAGGCACCCACTGCTACGGCAACAACTGCCGCTAATCCTGGCGCAGCAGCGACGGCGGTGGTGCCGGCTACACCCGCGTCGGCCGCCCGATGAACTCCGCCATTGCTGGCTGGTGCACATCCCCCGCCTGGCAAGAATACAGGCGCCCACGCTCCTGAAGCTTGAAAACAAAGGCAGGGGCGGCTTGGAGCCTTGATTCCGTCATGGCTTTCGATGCTGGCACTCCTTAAGATCAACCGCCATAGACCCAACGTTTTGACAACCGGCTCATCCATGACAGACCACAAGCTCCCAGGCCACCCTCATTTTGCATACCGTGGCAATGACCTGTTTGCCGAAAACCTGAAAGTCAACGAATTGGCGAGCACGCACGGCACACCGCTATTTGTTTATTCCAGGGCCGCAATGCTGTCGGCCCTGGCCGCTTACCAGCGCGGCTTTGCCGGGCGCGATGTGCAGATCTGTTACGCCATGAAGGCCAACTCGTCGCTGGGCGTGCTGCAAGTGTTTGCCCGGGCCGGCTGCGGTTTCGACATCGTTTCGGGGGGCGAGCTGGAGCGTGTGCTCGCGGCGGGTGGCCAGGCCAGGAAAATCATTTTCTCCGGTGTCGGCAAAACGCGTGCCGAAATGCGGCAGGCGCTGGCGGCCGGCATTGGCTGCTTTAACGTCGAAAGCGAAGCCGAGCTGGATGTGCTGTCCGGCGTCGCTGCGACGATGAACTTGCGTGCACCGGTGAGCATTCGCGTGAATCCGAATGTCGATCCCAAGACGCATCCCTATATTTCCACGGGGCTCAAAGGCAATAAATTCGGCGTTGCCCATGAAGACGCCCTGCGCATTTACCGGCATGCCGCTTCCCTGCCCGGCTTGCAGGTTGTGGGTATTGACTGCCACATCGGCTCGCAGATCACGGAAACCACACCCTACCTCGACGCCATGGACCGGGTGCTTGATCTGGTAGCGTCCATTGAAAGCGCGGGCATCGCGTTGGACCACATCGACTTCGGCGGCGGCCTGGGCATCAATTACAACGGTGACACCCCGCCCGAAGCCGACGCGCTGTGGCGGCAACTGCTGGCCAAACTGGACGCACGCGGCTATGGCAACAAGAAACTGATGATTGAGCCGGGCCGTTCGCTGGTCGGCAACGCCGGCATTTGCCTGACCGAGGTGCTCTACCTGAAACCCGGTGAGCAGAAAAACTTCTGCATCATCGACGCGGCCATGAACGACTTGCCGCGCCCAGCCATGTACCAGGCTTTTCACGCCATTGTCCCGGTGGTGTCCGGCAGCCCCGCCCCGGCCAGCACATACGACGTCGTGGGTCCGGTCTGCGAGAGCGGTGACTGGATCGGCCGTGACAGGTCTCTGGCCGTCAACGCGGGCGACCTGCTGGCGGTGTTGTCAGCGGGCGCTTACTGCATGAGCATGGCCAGCAACTACAACACGCGCGGCCGCGCCGCCGAAGTGCTGGTCGACGGCAGCCAGGCACACCTGATACGCCGCCGCGAAGATGCGCAGGACCAGATGCGCCATGAACAACTGGTGGCCGAATAAAGCCAGGGCAATGGCAGGGGTGCCCGTTCAGGCGATGCAGCCAGCCATTCAGGACGATAGCTTGACGCGCCCGCTGGGCATGGGCAGCGGCCTCTTTTTCCTCAGGGACTGCTGCACGCGCCAGCCGAGAAGCAGCGCAATGATGGCGGCATACACAAACACCTCGGCAAAATTGTTCTTGGCCGCGCGCATCCAGAAGAAATGCAGCAGCCCCAAACCGGCAATCAGATAGACCAGCTTGTGCAGCCATTGCCAACGCCTGGCCCCCATGGCCTTGATCGCGGCATTGAATGAGGTGGCGGCCAGCGGGGTCAACAGCACAAACGCGGTAAATCCCACCAGAATAAAGGGCCGCTTGGCGATGTCTTTGGTGATGTCCGGAATATCGAAACCCATGTCAAACCAGCTGTAGCTCAGCAGGTGGGTCACCACATAAAAATAGGCAAACAGCCCCAGCATGCGCCGAAATCGCGCCAGTGCCGGCGTGTTGCTGATGACCCTCAAGGGCGTGACCGCCAGCACAATGCAGATGAAGCGCAGCGTCCAGTCACCGGTGGCCCGAATCAGCGCTTCAGCCGGGTTGGCACCCAGCTGGTCGCTCAGCGCGCTGTAAAACAGCCAGGCAAAAGGCAGCAGGCAGAGGACGAACAGCAATGGCTTGGCGGCGGAATGCAGCAACAGCCTTTGGCGCGAAATCATCTGGGAACCTTCAGAAAAACTTCTTGAGATCCATGCCCGCATAGAGCTGGCCCACCTGCGCTTCATAGCCGTTGAACATCAGGGTCTTGCGCTTCTTGGCAAACAGGCCGTCTTCGCCGATGCGGCGTTCGGTGGCCTGGCTCCATCGGGGATGGTCCACGTTCGGGTTCACATTGGAATAAAAGCCATACTCCTGTGCCGCCGCCTTGTTCCAGGCGGTCCGTGGCTCCTTGTCGGTAAAGCGGATCTTGACGATGCTTTTGCCACTTTTAAAGCCGTATTTCCAGGGCAGAACCATGCGCACCGGCGCGCCATTCTGGTTGGGCAACACTTCCCCATACATGCCGAAGGTCAGCAAGGCCAGCGGATGCATGGCCTCATCCATGCGCAGGGCCTCGACGTAAGGCCAGTCAAGCACGCGGGAACCGACAAAGGGCATGGTTTTAGGGTCGGCCTGGCTGATGAATTCCACGTATTTGGCGCTGCCCAGGGGCTCGACTTTCCTGATCAGCTCGGACAGCGAGTACCCCACCCACGGAATCACCATGGACCAGCCCTCCACGCAGCGCAGGCGGTAAATGCGCTCTTCCTGCGGGCTGAGCCTGATCAGGTCTTCCAGCGTGTAGGTTTTGGGCTCCTTGACCAGTCCTTCAACAGCCACCGACCAGGGCTTGGTCACCAGCGTATGGGCGTTTTTGGCCGGGTCGGCCTTGTCCGTGCCAAACTCATAAAAGTTGTTGTACGTGGTGACGTCTTTGTAGTCGGTGACTTTGTCCATAACCATGGCACCCGCCACCGCCGATTTGCCGCCGGCCAACGACGCCAGCTTGCCGGGCTTTGGCACCGCCTGCGCCAAAGCCTCGCGGCCGGCCCAACCGGCCAGCGCGGCACCCGCTGTACCCGTAGCCATCAGCTTGATCAGTTCGCGCCGGGACTGGTAAATGCCCTGGGGTGTGATCTCGCTGGGAACCGGGTGGTTAAACCCGCTGGCGTTCGTCTTGATGAGCATCTGAGGTCCTTGAAGTTGCTTTAGTGGTTAGTCTGATGACGCAGCCAACCCTTACATGGATGTTTACAAGGACCCGGTTCGCGGCTACAAGGTTCCGTAACTGTGCAGGCCCGACAGGAACATGTTGACACCCAGAAAGGCAAAGGTGGTGACCGCCAGGCCGACCAGCGCCCACCAGGCGGCGACCGTTCCGCGCAGGCCTTTCATGAGCCGCATGTGCAGCCAGGCGGCGTAGTTCAACCAGACAATCAGGGCCCAGGTTTCCTTCGGATCCCAGCTCCAGTAGCCGCCCCAGGCCTCAGCGGCCCAGAGTGCACCCAGCACGGTCGCAATCGTGAAAAAGGCAAAGCCAACAGCGATGGCCTTGTACATCACGTCGTCAAGTATTTCAAAGCTGGGCAGGCGCGCGGCAATGCGCTGGCGGCCCAGCAAGAGCCCGCCGGCAATCAATCCGGACACCAGCAGATAACCGGCCCAGTAATTGCCGCCGCCTACCTCGGCGGGCGACTTGCGGAAAACAATCGGCACGAAACAGAGCACGACGCCCAACAGCCACAGGGGCGTGAGTTTGTACCAGCGGGTTTCGCCGGCCTGCTGCTTGATCAGGTAGGACAGCGATACCATGGCCGAGAGCGAGAACATGCCGTAGCCGATGAAATTGGCCGGCACATGCAGCTTCATCCACCAGCTTTTGAGGGCCGGCACCAGGGGCTGGATCTCATGGGCTTCGCGCACCACGGTGTACCAAAGCAGGAAGCCGACGGCGGCACTCACCACCAGCATCACGAAGGCACCCAGGGCACGGGTGTCGTACTGCGCTTCAAAGTAGAGGTAAAACGCCGCTGTCATCCAGCAAAACAGCACGAACACCTCATACAGGTTGCTCACGGGGATGTGCCCGATGTCGGCGCCGATCAGGTAGCTTTCGTACCAGCGCACCAGCGTGCCGATCAGGGCCATGCCCACGGCCACCCAGGCGATTTTTGAGCCTAGGGATTCCAGCGTCGCGCTCTGGCCCGAGCCCTCACGCCCGGCAAACATCCCAAGCCAGTAAAAAATCGTGCTCATGAAAAAGAGCACGCTCATCCACAGGATGGCCGACTGGCTGGAGAGGAAATACTTGAGCCAGAACACCTGCTCCGCCCGTGCCAGGTCCCCCTGGTAAGACACGATGCCGAGCAGGGCAAAGCCGGTGACGGCCGCCATCAGCACCCGCAGGGGACGCCAGAACCAGCCCATGGCAATGGCAGCCGGCATGGCGGCCAGCAGGATGCCCTTTTCGTACACATCCATGAAAGCGTTGTAACGGGCAAAGGCGTACAGGCCGCCCGCCAGAACCAGCGCCGCGAACACCCAGTCCAACGCGTTACGCCGGGAGAAATAGCCTTCATTCAGGCTGAGGGTGCTGTCTTGCCCCGAACGACGCCCCGCAGTCAGCGTGGTGGTGTTGATGGCTGCTGTGTAACTAGAGGGGGTGTTCATAAAGGCGCCTGCAACAGTTTCGTTTTCAACATCTCAAACTCCCTGTCACCATCCATGGTTTTGCGGTTGGTGGACAAGGCCATGGTGGCGTGGCTGCTGGAGCCTGATTCTGGCACTGAATGCGCCGGACCGCCGCCCTCGCCGGAATGACCCGAATTAGCCGGATTGCCACCGCCCGGCGCCAGCCAGACCCAGACACGGCGCTCCCGCACGTACAGCATCGCGAACACCCCCAGGATCAGGAAGGCACAGCCCAGGTAAACAATGTTCCTGCCCGGCGCCCGGGCCACCTGGAACACGCTGGCCTGGACCTGCGTGAAGTCTTTCAACGCGAAGGCCATGGGCGCGGGATAGTGGTGGGCATCCGACAGGCTGAGCACCATCTGGGACATGAACCCTTGCGTCTTGTCGTCCTGCGCCAGCGGCTTGAGGCCGTTTTGCGCCCGCGTCATCTGGGTCAGCTCAAACAGCACACCATTGAGGATGCGGATCAACACCTCACCCGCGCGGTTGCGCTCGGCCTCGGGCACATTGGCCTCCATGAAGTCGGAAATGGCCTGCAGGCCGGCCGGCGTTTTGGCATTGCCCGACGGTGCGCCATCAGGCCCCGCCCCCGCAAACAAGGCCAATGCGCGCGAGGCCGACGCCGTCAGCTGCTGCGCCAATTCCGGCCGGTCAGCGCCAATGGCCTGGCTGGCATACCGCTTGACGGCCAGCTCGCGCCGCACAGGGTCGGCCAGCGCGGCGCGCACGCGCAAAAAGGTGTCCATGCCGCCTTCGGCGTCCACAGGAATGCGCAGGTACTGAAATGGATCGGCCGGCGTTTCGCGCACCCCCATCAGGTACACCGCCGGACTGTCGGCGCCGTCCTCCATCTTGACGGGCAACATGTAGTTGTTGAATTCACGGGCCTGGCCCGCGGCATCGCGCAGTTTGTAACTTACGCTGGGGCCGATATTGCGCAGCTCCTTGCGTGTCACCGTCTTGTTGGCAGCCCCCAGCCGCGTGTCAATGGCCTGGTGCAGATCCACCTTGCGCACATCCGTCCCCGAACCTGCCCCCAGCGTGCTGGCCGACGCGAAGTTTTCCACGTTGATGACGCGCAGCCCGGTGTATTCGAGTGTCAGTTTGTCCGCCCCGTTGGTCAGGTTGCTGGCGCCGCCAATCGTGCCCTGGATTTCAAATGCCTTGGCCGCAGGGGCTATGGGAACGGCCTTGAGCGTGACGCTGGAACCGCCATCGTCAAAGCTGGACTGGTAAATCTCTATGCCCTTGTGGCGTGCCGGGTGATTGACTTCCACCCGCGCCGGAATCTTCTCGCCGGTTTCCCGGTCATGAATGATGATGTCGCTGGCAAACAGCTTGGGCATGCCGGTGGAGTAGTACTCGACGATGAACTTCTTCAACTCGATCGAAAACGGCAGCTCCTGCAGCAGCACCCCGCCAGGCTGGTTCAGGATGGCGGTGCCCGATTGCGTACCTTCGGCCACCAGGAGGTTGCCCCGAAAAGTCGGGTTGCGGTCGCTCAGGCGGTGCTCGGCCGGCACGTCGGCTATCAGGCCGCCACCGGTGTAGGTGGACTTGCCGCCCAGCCACATCTGCGCACGCACCACCATGTCGCCATCCAGCAGGCCGCCCACGCATACCAGCACGATGGCGCTGTGGGCCGCGATGTACCCGAGTTTGTTGGCTGCACCCTTTTTGGCAGCCACCATCCAGCCGGCGTCACGGCGCTGCAGCTTGACCTTCCAGCCGCTTTGCACCAGCGTCTGGCCAATGCGCCGGGCCGCCACCTCGGGCGCTTCAGACAAGGCCCCCTCTGCGCGGTGGCCAAAAGCCTTCAGGCTTTGCTCGCGAACGTTTTCCTTCAGGTGGTTCAGGTCAGCCAGGATTTTTGGCGTGTTGCGGGCAATGCACAGGCTGGTGCTGGTGACCAGAAAAGCCAGGATCAGCAAGAACCACCAGGCGCTGTAGACCGTGTTCAGGCTCACCAGGCTGAAAACCTGCGCCCAGAACGGTCCAAACTGGTTCACGTAATTGCCAAGCGGCTCCTGCTGCTTGAGCACCGTGCCAATGACCGAGGCAATGCAGATGACGGTCAGCAGCGAAATGGAAAACCGCATGGACGACAGCAACTCCACGGACGCCCGCAGGGAGCGGGAGCCCCAGTGGACTTTTATGCCTTGGGTGGAAACTGTCATGCGTGAAATGGGGCCGTATGCCGGGTCAAAGGGTCAACAAAAAAGAAAAAGGCGGGGCTTTCGTCAGAAAGACCCGCCATGGTGTGATTGGTTTTGGAGGCTTGGGTTCAATACAGCGGACGATCTGGCGTCCTTTTCTGCGGAAAAGGGTTTACCGGCCCGGTAAACCCGCCTGTTCAACGCAAGCCGGCAATGTAATCGGCCAGTGCGCGGATCTCGCGGTCATTGAGCTTGACAACGACCTGGTTCATTTGCGGGCTGTTCTTTCGGGCTCCGTCGCGGAAGGATGTCAACTGCGTGGCGGTGTATTCAGCATGCTGGCCCGACAGGCGGGGGTATTGTGACGGGATGCCAGCGCCCGTCGGGCTGTGGCAGCCGGCACACGCGGCGATCTGGCGGTCGGCCACGCCGCCGCGGTAAATGCGCTCACCGAGGGCCACCAGTTCCTTGTCTTTGGCGAAACCGGTCTTGGCTTTTTTCGAGCTGACCCAGTAAGCGATGTTTTTCATGTCCTCATCGGACAGCGCCGAGGCAAAGCCCTGCATGACGGCGTTTTTGCGCTTGCCGGATTTGAACTCCTGCAACTGCTTGACCAGGTATTCCGGGTGCTGCTGGGCCAGCTTGGGGTTGGCAGGTGTACCCGAATTGCCGTCGGCGCCGTGGCAGCTGGCGCACACTGCGGTAAAGCTGGCTTCGCCCTTCACCAGGTCAGGTTTGGCGACCTTGGCAGGGGCTGCCGCAGCGGGCGCCGCGGCCGCGTCGTGCGCAGGCGCCTCGCCGGCAGCAAAAGACGACACGGCAGGCATGGCCAGCAAGGCGGCCAGTAGGGAAGTAGCAAACAGCTTCATATCGGGGTGTTTTAATTGGTTGGCGCACAAAACTTCGAACTTTCTGATTTTACAATGGCTTGGAGGCGGCCCCGCTTATCCGGGTATTGCCTGCACTCCTGCCTCTGGCCACCGACCTGCTGGCTGACACCCCTTCACCGCATGCCAGTCCACGCCACCGCATGCAAACGACCTCGAGGGACTGCCCGACCATGACTTCATCCTCCCCTGCCAGCCCGCCCGTTGCCGCCCCCCCAGATTCCAAGATCGCCATGGGCTGGCTGCACACGGCCAAATTCCTGACCACGGCGCCTGAACTCAAGCACCTGCCGCGACTGGACGTGCCGGAAATTGCATTTGTGGGGCGTTCCAACGCGGGCAAATCGACCTGCATCAACACCCTGACGCAACAGCACCGCCTGGCCTTTGCCTCCAAGACGCCGGGCCGCACACAAAGCATCAACCTGTTCTCATTGGGCAAACAGGGCGTTACCGACGCGGTGCTGGCCGATTTGCCGGGCTACGGCTATGCCGCCGTACCCAAGGAAGCCAAATACCGCTGGCAGCAAGTGATGGGCAACTACCTGCAGACCCGCGACAACCTCAAGGCTGTGGTGCTGCTGTGCGACCCGCGGCTGGGGCTGACGGAGCTGGACGAAATCCTGCTCGACGTGCTTCGCCCCCGGGTCGAAGAAGGGCTGAAATTCCTGGTGTTGCTGACCAAGTCGGACAAGCTCAACAAAACCGAAGCGGCCAAGGCGCTGTCCATTGCGCGACTGCAGGCGGGCGGCGGAGACGTCAAACTCTTCTCTTCGCTGAAGCGCAAGGGCGTGGAAGAGGTGGCCCAGCATCTGTGGGACTGGGCCCATCCGCCAGAAAAGCCGGCCAAAAAGCAAAAGGCCGAACCTGGCACCGAGGCCGCTGCACCCGACGACGCCTGAGCCGGCCCGGTTGCGGTGGTGCCGGGTGCCGCGCCGCTGAAGCATCAAACCAAAATGGCTGCAGTCCAGGTCTGACGTGGACCAACAGCTATTGAAAGAGCGATTGAAAGCGCAGCACCATGATTGAAACCCGTTTGCAGGAACTGCCGCACGGCATCACCCTGTCGTGCCGCAGCGCCGGCGCGAGAGGCCGGCCGGTGCTGATGTTCCTGCATGGCTTCCCGGAAGCCGCCTTTGTGTGGGACGGCCTGCTCACCCACTTTGCCCAACCCGGAAATGGCGGCTTTCGCTGCGTGGCGCCCAACTTGCGGGGCTTTGAGCACTCGAGCGCCCCGGCCGACGTGGCCGCCTACCGCGCCAAACACCTGGTGCAGGACATTGCGGCCCTCATTGCGCTGGAGTGCGGTGAAGACCAGCGCGGCGGCCAACTTGCCTGCCTGGTGGCCCACGACTGGGGCGGCGCGGTAGCCTGGCACCTGGCAGCGAGCCAGCCCCATTTGATGAAAAAACTGGCCATCATCAATTCACCGCATCCCGGCACCTTCCTGCGCGAACTGCAGCACTCTGCCGACCAGCAGGCGGCCAGCGCCTATATGAATTTCCTGATCCGGCCGGATGCCGAGGCGCTGCTGGCGGAACACGACTTCCGCCGCCTCTGGGAATTCTTCAGCAACATGGGCGCTGTAGACGGACCTCACGCCTGGTTGACTGAAACGGTGCGGGCCCGGTACCGCGAGATCTGGCGCCTGGGCCTACGCGGCCCCTGCAATTACTACCGGGCCTCACCCCTGCGCCCACCCCGGCCCGGCCCGCCGCATAACGACCCCGCTGCTGCGGGCGTGACCCTTCCGCGCGAGATGCTCGAAGTCCACCTTCCCACCCTGGTGCTGTGGGGCACGGGCGACATCGCGCTGCCCCCCGCCCTGCTGGACGGCTTGGGCGACTATGTACCGCAAATGGACCTGCGCCGCATGGAAGGCGCCACGCACTGGGTCGTGCATGAGCAGCCGGAACGGGTAGCCGCTCATCTGCAGCAATTCCTGCAGGTCACTAGACCGAATTACGATTGAGTGATTGAGTAGGGCTTAAAGCGCCAGTCTCCGGTCCATACACTGGATCAAAGGCAACTTTCGCCTGAAAACGCCAAACCGCGGCCTGGTTTAATACAGCGAAGGCGCGCCCTCGGGCCGCGTCTTGAAGCGCTTGTGCACCCAGTAGTATTGCGCCGGCATGGTGGCAATGTAGTCCTGCAGGCAGGCATTCATCCGGGCGGTGTCGGCCACCGGATCATCGCTAGGATAATTTTCCCAGGCGGGCAGCACCTCGATCTCGTAGCCCCCCGCAGTGATGCGCGGCAATATGGACAAGACCTTGGCCCGGCCCAGCCTGGCAAAGCGCGGCAGCGAGGGCACGGTCGCCGTGGGAATACCGTAAAAGGGCACAAACACCGAATCTTCCGGCCCAAAGTCCATGTCGGGCAGCAGGTACAGCGGCTGCCCTTCGCGCAGCGCCGCCACAATGGGTTTGACGCCGTCGGCCCGCCCGAACAGGCGCAAATGGCCAAAGCGCTGACGGCCGCGCAGTATCCACGCATCGACCAGCTTGTTGGACTGGTCCGTATAAATCGTGGTCGATGTCCGCGGGACCTGCAGCTGCAGGGCCACGCCCGCCCACGCTGCATCCATGCCCACAAAATGCGGGCAAAAAGCCACCGTCCGTTCATTGCCTGCCAGTTCCTGCACGGCTCCCGTCAGTTGCACCCGCCGCTGGACCCAGGCCTGCGGCGCATGCCACAGCCAGCTGCGGTCCAGCCAGGCTTGCGCAAAATAGATGAAGGTCTGTTGTGCAAGCTTGCGCCGCTCGGCCTCGGAGCGCTCGGGAAAACACAGGGACAAATTGGTCAGCACCACCCGCCGGCGCGACCCCACCAGGGCATACAGCAGCCACCCCAGCACCACACCCAGCGCCCGGATCCACGACAAGGGCAGGCAGGCCAGCACCTGCATGAAGAGGATGCCCGCGCGGGTGGCGAATTCGCTGGCTAATTGACGGGGTGTTTTCAAAGGGTGTCCTTGCGGGATGCTTCGTGGCGAGGGGTCTTGTAGCGCGCATAACCCCACAAATACTGCCCAGGCTGGCTCAGCACGATGGCCTCGATCGCCTGGTTGATCAGCGTCACGGCACGCAGCATATCGGCTTCGCGGGACACATCGGTCGTACCGCGCGTATCCAGTCCCGCCACCGGTGGCCAGATTTTCAGCCAATAACCCCGCCCGCGCGGCAAACGCTCACAACTCACGGGCAGCAGTGCGGCACCGCTTTGCAGCGCCAGCCGGGCAGCCAGTGTCATGGTGTAGGCCGGTCGGCCAAAAAAAGGCGCCCAGACACCCAGCCCTTCCGGCGGCACCTGGTCGGTCAACATCGCCACCGCGTGGTTGGCCTTCAGGGTTTTGTGCATCAGGCGGATACCGCTCAGGGAGGCGGGCAGCACGGTGAGATTCGGCCGGTCGCGGGCAAGCCGCTCCAGCCGGGCCAGCCAGGGCTTGCGCGCCGGGCGGTAAATTGCGGTGATCGGCCCATACAGTTCGGCCAGCGCCTGCGGTCCCAGCTCAAAACTGCCGCAGTGGGGGCCGAAAAAAATTACCCCCTTTCCTCGCGCAAAACCCTCTGCCGCATGGGACTGGCCCTCCACGCGGACATTGGCCAGACAGGACTGGTCCCGGGGGCGCAGCCACAGCTTGGGCAACTCGGCCACAAAGCGCCCGGTCTCGGCAATCGCCGGCCGGGCGGTCTCAAACGGCAACCCGGCTTGCGCCACATGGGCCCTGAACTGCGTCCGGTAGCGCGGACTTAAGGCCCAGACCAGCCAGCCCAGCAGCCCGCCCAAGGCGTGCAGGGCAGCCAGCGGCCAAAGGGATAAAAAACGGAATAACCAGCGCATGTAAGGGTTGTTGGGGAGCAGCTTCAGGCAAAAACGCAAGGTCTTATAATGCAGGGGTCGCCGAGTTACTGAACAACTTGCAGGGCGACATTAAACCAAACTGCTAAAGCGTTCGCCGAGGCACCCCAAGCCGGCAACGCGCCGACAAACTTTATGGAGTGTACGCAATGGCGAACGATTTTCTCTTTACTTCCGAATCCGTCTCCGAAGGCCATCCCGACAAGGTCGCCGACCAGATTTCCGATGCCATCCTCGATGCCATCTTCAAGCAGGACCCGCGCAGCCGCGTGGCGGCCGAGACGCTGACCAACACCGGCCTTGTCGTGCTGGCCGGTGAAATCACCACCAATGCGCATGTCGACTACATCCAGGTCGCGCGCGACACCATCAAGCGCATCGGCTACGACAACACCGAGTACGGCATCGACTACAAGGGTTGCGCCGTGATGGTCTGCTACGACAAGCAGTCCAACGACATCGCCCAAGGCGTGGACCATGCCAGCGACGACCACCTGAACACCGGCGCCGGTGACCAGGGCCTGATGTTCGGCTACGCCTGCGACGAGACACCCGAGCTGATGCCCGCACCGATTTACTACGCCCACCGCCTGGTGGAGCGCCAGGCCCAGCTGCGCAAGGACGGCCGGCTGCCCTTCCTGCGCCCCGACGCCAAAAGCCAGGTGACCATGCGTTATGTCGATGGCAAGCCGCACAGCATCGACACCGTGGTGCTGTCGACCCAGCACAGCCCCGAGCAGAGCGACGGCCACCACATGAAACCCTCCTTCATCGAGGCCGTGATCGAGGAAATCATCAAGCCGGTGCTGCCCAAGGAATGGCTCAAGGACACGAAGTACCTGATCAACCCGACCGGCCGTTTCGTCATCGGCGGCCCGCAGGGCGACTGCGGCCTGACTGGCCGCAAGATCATCGTCGACACCTATGGCGGCGCCTGCCCGCACGGCGGCGGTGCCTTCTCCGGCAAAGACCCTTCGAAAGTGGACCGCTCGGCCGCCTACGCCGCCCGCTATGTGGCCAAAAACATCGTGGCAGCCGGCCTGGCGCGCCAGTGCCAGATCCAGGTGGCCTACGCGATTGGCGTGGCGCACCCGATGAACGTGACGGTGTACACCGAAGGCACCGGCGTGATCTCTGACGAGAAACTCTCGGCACTGGTCAATGAGCACTTTGACCTGCGTCCGAAAGGCATCATCCAGATGCTGGACCTGCTGCGCCCGATTTATGAAAAGACGGCAGCTTATGGCCACTTCGGCCGGGATGAGCCCGAGTTCTCCTGGGAGCGTACGGATCGAGCCGCTTTGCTGCGGAACGCAGCAGGCCTGAAAGGCTAAGCCGCCTGGCGGCATCAGCGGCTCGGGGGACCGCTCATAAATCGTGCAACGATGTGATGCGGTCACCACAAGGCCGCCCTCACCCCAGCCAGAAGGGGCCCTTTCCCACGGCGGGCCGCGCTCCAGAATGCCACCTGCGGGTGGCTTTTTTATGCGTACATTTTTTGCGCAGGACTACAATTTTGAGCATCCGGCCGGATAGCAGCGTCCGCCCAAACGCGCAATTGCCCGACCCGGTTGGGTGAAAGTGGCCGTTCGAGATCATCACGAAAGTCCGCATGCGACGAATTACCAACCAGATGGCTGTCAACATTGCCTGTGCGTTGATTGCCGTATTCACCCTCATTGGCATCAGTGAGTTGTCCTACCAAAAATCCATCCACGCGATGGATGACCTGACCGAAGCGCATGTCACGCGCACCCATCTTCAACGGCTGTTGCGTGACATGCTGGATGCCGAAACAGGACAAAGGGGCTATCTCCTGACGGCGGACACCGCCTACCTGGAGCCCTACCGGACGGCGATTGCCGACCTCAGCCAGACGCAGGACCTGCTGACCAACCTGTTTGCCAACAAGCCCGAACAGAGCGCCGCGCTGGCCGTGTTGGGCCGGACCGTGCAGCGCAAGCTGGCTGAAATGGACCTGTCCATCCGCATGAAAAATGAGGACAAGGAAGACGCCTGGAAGTTTGTCCTGACCACCGACGTGGGCAAGGAACAGATGGACACCATACGTGCCAGCTCCGCGCAATTGATCGATGCGAGCCTGACGCGCACCTCGCAAAGGCATGCGGACATCCGGCGGTCACTGTTGCTGTCCCGGGTGGGTATCACGCTGGTGGCCGCCGTCGGGCTGTTGGCATTCTGGCTGTATTTGCGCCAGACCGCCGCGCTGAAACTGGCCGATCAGCATCAGCAGGCCGCGCTGCAGGCCGAACGCGACTTGCTGGACGCCCAGGTTCAGGAGCGCACCGAGCGCCTCGCCGAACTGGCCACGCACCTGCAACAAGTCCGTGAGGACGAGCGGGCGCATCTGGCGCGGGAACTTCATGACGAACTGGGCGCACTGCTGACTGCGGCCAAGCTGGATGTCGCCCGTATCAAGGCGAAATTGCCTGGCGACACGGGTGATCTGCAGACACGGGTTCAGCATCTGGTTGAAACGCTTAACAGCGGTATCGCACTCAAGCGGCGCATCATTGAAGACCTGCGCCCCTCCTCCCTGGCCACCCTGGGTTTGCTGCCCTCCCTCGAAATTCTGGCCGGCGAGTTCGGCCAGCATGCCGGCTTGGCCATCACCACCGATCTTGAACCGGTTGACCTGGATGGGACGACCGAATTGACGGTTTACCGGATCATCCAGGAAGCACTCACCAATATTGCCAAGCACGCCGAAGCGCAGCACGTGGAGATTGCCGTACTCAACTACAAGGACCATGTCATCGTGACCGTGCGCGACGACGGCAGGGGGTTTGATCCGCACGCTATCGGCGCTTCCAGCTATGGCTTGCTGGGAATGCGCCACCGCGTGGAGGCTTGCGGCGGCCGTCTCACCATCGAGTCCATGGGCAGCACCACCATTCGGGCAGTGTTTCCCTCTGCGGCCCGTAAAAAGCCCGGGCAGCCCGCCCTGGCTGACGAAAGCGCTGTCACGGACAAAGGGCTGGCCTGAGACTCAAGGCCGATCACGCCCGCCGGAAAACCAATCGCGGCAACCGGCCTCATCCCCGCGTGCAGGGGTGATTTTTCAATATGAGGCGTATGGCCCAACTCCCTGGAGGGTGCACCATCGGGCTTGGGCTGGGCTATGGTCTTGTCCGTACCTTCCCGGCCATACGCTCCCGCCTGGTGGAAAAATAAAATAATCAATAAAATCAATGGCTTAGATTGATTTTCTTGCCAAAACGAATGCCGAAAGAACCGGAAAAGTCTAACGTCAGCCGGCAATGGGCCATCATTTCTCAAGCCTTGCACAGCTTTCCGCCTTGAAAACCGCCTTAAATGCCTCTATGATTAGCACTCGATGGCATTGAGTGCTAACAAAGCGCATTCAAGCCACCAAGTTAACAAGCACCCACTTTCGTTGGGTGCTTTTTGATTCTCAAAAACCATTGTCCTCAAACAAGGAGCTCTCATGAAACTTCGTCCTTTGCACGACCGCGTGATCGTCAAACGCGTGGAAAACGAAACCAAAACCGCCTCTGGCATCGTCATTCCTGACAGCGCCGCTGAAAAGCCTGATCAAGGTGAAGTTCTGGCCGTGGGCCCGGGCAAGAAAAACGACAAGGGCGATTTGAGCCCGATGGCCGTCAAAGTGGGCGACCGCGTGCTGTTTGGCAAATACAGCGGCCAGACTGTCAAGGTCGGCGGCGACGAGCTGCTCGTGATGAAAGAAGACGACCTGTTTGCGGTCGTTGAGAAGTAATTTCTCGGCTCTTTCAATCCCTCATTAACTGAATCTGGAGAATTAAACATGGCAGCAAAAGACGTCATTTTCGGCGGCGAAGCCCGCGCACGCATGGTCGAGGGTGTGAACATCCTGGCCAACGCCGTCAAGGTAACCCTGGGCCCCAAAGGCCGCAACGTGGTGCTCGAGCGCTCTTTCGGCGCCCCTACCGTGACCAAGGACGGTGTGTCCGTTGCTAAAGAAATCGAACTCAAGGACAAGCTGCAGAACATGGGCGCACAGATGGTCAAGGAAGTCGCTTCCAAGACGTCTGACATCGCAGGTGACGGCACCACGACCGCTACCGTTCTGGCTCAAGCCATTGTTCGCGAAGGCATGAAATATGTCGCCGCCGGCATGAACCCGATGGACCTGAAGCGCGGTATCGACAAAGCCGTGACGGCACTCGTCGAAGAGCTGAAGAAAGCATCGAAAGCCACCACCACCTCCAAGGAAATCGCCCAGGTCGGCTCGATTTCCGCCAACTCTGACGAAGCCATCGGCAAGATCATTGCCGATGCGATGGACAAAGTCGGCAAGGAAGGCGTGATCACCGTGGAAGACGGCAAATCGCTCGAAAGCGAACTCGACGTCGTTGAAGGCATGCAGTTTGACCGCGGCTACCTGTCGCCTTACTTCATCAACAACCCTGAAAAGCAGTCCGCGATTCTGGACAACCCGTTTGTTCTGCTCTACGACAAGAAAATCAGCAACATCCGTGACCTGCTGCCTACCCTGGAACAAGTCGCCAAGGCTGGCCGTCCGCTGCTGATCATCGCTGAAGAAGTTGAGGGCGAAGCCCTGGCTACGCTGGTGGTCAACACCCTGCGCGGCATCCTGAAAGTGGTCGCTGTCAAGGCACCAGGCTTCGGCGACCGCCGCAAAGCCATGCTGGAAGACATCGCCTGCCTGACCGGCGGCAAAGTGATCGCTGAAGAAGTTGGCATGTCGCTCGAAAAAGTGACKCTGGCCGACCTCGGCACGGCCAAGCGCATCGAAGTGGGCAAGGAAAACACCATCATCATCGACGGTGCCGGTGAAGCCAAGGACATCGAAGCCCGCGTCAAGCAGGTTCGCGTGCAGATCGAAGAAGCGACCAGCGACTACGACCGTGAAAAACTGCAAGAGCGCGTGGCCAAGCTGGCCGGCGGTGTTGCCGTGATCAAGGTTGGCGCTGCCACCGAAGTCGAAATGAAAGAAAAGAAAGCCCGCGTCGAAGACGCCCTGCACGCTACCCGCGCTGCCGTGGAAGAAGGCATTGTGGCTGGTGGCGGTGTGGCGCTGCTGCGCGCCAAGCAGGCTGCTGGCGCCATCAAGGGCGACAACGCTGACCAGGAAGCCGGCATCAAGCTGGTGCTGCGCGCCATCGAAGCGCCTCTGCGCGAGATTGTCTACAACGCAGGCGGCGAAGCCTCTGTGGTGGTGAACGCTGTGTTGGCCGGCAAGGGCAACTACGGCTTCAATGCAGCCAACGACACCTACGGCGACATGATCGAAATGGGTATTCTGGACCCCACGAAAGTGACCCGTACGGCCCTGCAGAACGCTGCTTCCGTCGCATCGCTGATGCTGACGACCGAAGCCATGGTGGCCGAGGCTCCGAAAGATGAGTCTGGCGCCGGCGGCGGCATGCCAGGCGGCATGGGTGGAATGGGCGGCATGGGCGACATGGGCATGTAATGTCCAGCTGAGCCGGCTCACCCCGGTTCAGACGCCAACAGGCCAAAAGGCCGCGGTGCTTTCGCACCGCGGCCTTTTTTTTGTGCGTCCGTGCGCAGAACTTCGGGAGTCTGGCTAAAAAGGCACTTGCAGGGCTGCTCCCACCGACCAGCCGCGGATGTCGTTTTGCGACAAAGTGGTGCTGTACAGCAAGCTCCATTGCATGCCACCGCCCAGCAAGCCTTTGACACCCAGCGTCGCCAGTGCAAACTGGCCGTCCGGCCTGTCGCCATCGACGGTGATGGAGTTGCTCGCATAGCTGCCCATCGTCACACGCAGGGGGTCATGGTTCAGGTCTTTTTCCAGGCTGACACGGGCGAACGGCTTGATGCGCCCCATGTCGTAAGTGCCATTGAACCCCAGCGACACACGCCGGGATTTGTAGGTGGTGTCGCCAAAACTGAAGGCCAGCGGGCCGGGCGCTTCGGCGTAAGCCTTCACCTTCACGCTTTCTTCGGTCAGCGACAGCGTAGGGCCGCCAGAAAAGCGGCCCGACTTCAGGATATAGCCGCCGCCCACGCGCATTGACGCATAGCTGCCGGTCGTTTGTCCCGTCGAGGAAACCAGCAACTGCGTCGACCCCAGCCGGACATCGCGATGAACGTTGTCAAAGTCAATATCGCCATAAGCCAGTGCCGCATTCAGGTACCACTCGGGCGACAAGGCCACGGTGGCGTAGGCCCCCATGGTGGTGAGCCGGGTTTTGAAGCCGCCGGTGTTCTCCGAGAATGACAAATCGCCATCCGCATGCGACAGCACCAGCCCGGCCAGCGCATTGGGTGCCAGTGTGATGTCGCCGCCGACCAGCGCCACGGTGGTTTTGGCTTCATTGCCCATCCGCACGCCCAGCGTCGAAGCACCGAAGCGGCCGCTCTCCAGCGCGGTGTACATCTCAAGATGACCCTTTGGACGAAGCACGATTTTGCTGTCGTCGGGCTGGCCGACCAACAGCGCCCCCGATGTCAGGCGCCCTTCCAGCGTTTGCGCATGCTGCCGGATGGCGACCAGTGGCGCCACCGCCAGCGTGCTGTTCTGGCCCGCGGCACGCATGCTTGCCAGCGTCACCTGGGCAAAAATCTTGTGCGTTGCCGAGGTCGGATGCACCCCATCGGCGAACACATAGGTATCGGCCTCCGGGGGATTGACGCACAGGAGCGATGAGCTGCCGGGCGGCAGGCAGGCCGGCTGGGTCGCAGCATTCAGCGCGGTAAAACCGTAGGCAGCAGGCCGCGCGCGCAGATCGTTGAGCACCCTGTTGGTGTCAAACACCAGCACATTGCGCCCGACGGTGGCCTGTAGCAGTTGCTGGTTGAAGGTGTCAGACATCGCGGTCAGCAAGCCGGCGCCCTCAGGCCCTTGCGAAAGTCCGAATGGCGTGACGCCCAGATCCGGCAGGGTGTTGACGAGGATCAGTTTGGCCCCCGCCGCCTGCAGGCGCATGATCTGGGCGTTCAGGTCACCGGCCGAGGTGCCGACATTGACCAGCGCCGAGGGCACCGGCAAGCCCAAGCCCACCGCGCCGTATTGGGTAAATATGTCGTTGGCTCCGGCCCAGACCGTGACAAAGGCCTTGCCGTCAATGCGGCCGCCGGTGTCGGCCAGCAGGCGGTCAACCTGGCTGCTGACCGGGTCGGCCGTGAACCAGATGCCGGCGCCGACTCCCACGCCAGGACTCAGCAAAACCCGCGAGCCACCCTGTGCGTAATTGGTTCCGCCGTTGGCAGTCCGTGTGGGTGCGCCACCCTGGTTGACGATCGCGGCCTCGCTGGAAAGTCCCAGCGACTGGCCCAGGTACTGCGTCCAGACCAGCCCCGGGTTGGTGGTGAAGCGGCCGGAACCGGGCACAAACAATTGCGTGGTCGGTGCATACGTGCCGGCGTCGCTCAAGCTGTCGCCAATAGAGTAGAGATTGCTGATGAGCTGGGCCTGGGCCGAAAAGGCCAGAAGGCAGGCAGCGGCGGTCAGGCTGTAACGAATTGGTTTTTGCATGAAGTATTAGAAAGAATAATTAAGCATCAGGCCAAAAAAGAATCACCAAAAAAAAAGGTCGCCAAAAGAACTGCAAAAAGGATTGGATTGAACCGCTATCCAGTCGCATTGGCTACTAGGGCTAACCTCATCACCGCGGCATAGGCATACAGGGGCGGCAGGAATATAAGCACGCCCCATGCCGGTCGACGCCTGCAACCCGCTGCCTCCCAAGGCAGGCCATGTCCGAAGGGCCGCAGCGCTTACCGCTGCAACCCTTTTTTTGATGAACCTTGAATCTTCAGGCGGAGGCCGCGTCGTAAACACCGGCGTCGTCAGACGCGGGCTGCGCCCACCAGTAAATCAGCAGGAAATAACCGATGCCGGTGAGCATGATGAGCTGCCACCACCCACTTTTGCCAATATCGTGCAAGCGGCGCGTGCCCACCGCCAGTGCCGGCAGCAGCAAGCCCAGCACCATCAGCCCGTTAAGCAGGTCGCTCACCATCGAGGCGGCAACCGACACCAGAACCTGGAACAGAAAGAACCACCAGAATTCAGGGCGCGATGCGCGACCTGAAAATTGCGCGTACCTGGAAAGGCAGGTGGAAATGGCTTGACCGAAATTCATGGTGCGTGTCCTCCTCACAGGATTGATACCGGGGTAAGCTCCCCGCGCCATGATATGCGCAAGACTGAGGCCCTTGCTACCGCGACCTAGCGCAGGCGCTGCAACAGCCCGGCCGTAGAGCCGTCAAGCCCCGATACATCCCCGCTGTGCAAACGCGGCTCGATGTCTTTGGCCAACACCTTGCCGAGCTCAACACCCCACTGGTCAAAACTGTTGATGCCCCAGATGGCACCGCTCACAAACACGCGGTGCTCCTGCAGGGCAATCAGCGCGCCAAGGCTGGCGGGCGTGAGTTGGTCCAGCAGCAGGAAGGTGCTGGGCCGGTTGCCGGGAAAATGCCTGTGGCCACCCTCGTCGTTTTTGCCCTGCATCAGCGCCTGCGCCTGTGCCAGCACATTAGCCAGCAATTGTTCATGGTGCCCGGGCAGGCCATGCGTCGCTTTTTTGACGGCCACGAACTCCACGGGCACGACGGACGTGCCTTGGTGCAGCATCTGGAAATAGGCGTGCTGGCCGTTGGTGCCGGGCTCGCCCCACAGCACCGGCGCCGTCGCAAACGGCAAGGCCTGGCCGTCCACATCCACGCGCTTGCCGTTGCTCTCCATTTCCAGCTGCTGCAAGTACGCCGGCAGGCGCCGCAAGGCGCTGCTGTAGGGGGCGATGCTGCGGCTGCCAAAGCCGTGGAAATTGCGGTACCAGACATCGAGCAGGCCGAGGCGCACCGGCAGGTTGTGCGCCAGCGCTGCCGTGCGAAAGTGCTCGTCCATCGCGTGGGCGCCGGCCAGCAACTCGCGAAAACCAGTGGAGCCAATCGCCATCGCAATCGGCAGCCCGATGGCCGACCACAGCGAATAGCGGCCGCCCACCCAGTCCCAAAAACCGAAGGTGGTGCGTATGCCAAACGCATTGGCCGCCACGACGTTGGTCGTCAGCGCAGCGAAATGCCGGTTGACATCGCGGCCGCCGCCCGCCTCAAACCAGCGCTTTGCGGAATGCGCATTGCTCATGGTTTCGGTGGTGGTAAAGGTCTTGGACGCAATCAGGAACAGCGTGCTGTGCGGCTTGCATTGCGCCAGCACGCCGGCCAGTTCCTGGCCATCGACGTTGGAGACAAAGTGAAAGCGTTTGCCCGTGGTGGCAAATTCGCCCAGTGCCAGCACCGCCATTTGCGGCCCCAGGTCCGAGCCGCCGATGCCGATGTTGACGACGTCGGTAATGGCGTCATCGGCGCGCAGCTGTTCCGCATAGGCCAGCATGGCGTCCAGCGTGGTGTGCACCTGGTCCAGCTCATCAGCCATGTTGTTTCCAGCCGATTGCGTCGGCTGTTGGCTGGGAAGAGCCGGTTGTCGCAACAGGAAATGCATCACCGCGCGTCGTTCGGTGCTGTTGATCCTGTCACCGGCAAACATGGCGTCACGGTACTGCTCAAGCTGGCATTGAACGGCCAAATCCAGCAGCAGCGCGTGGCTGGTGGCATCCAGAAGATTTTTGGAGAGGTCGGCAAAAACGTAGGGCGCTTCCTGGCTGAAGCGGGTAAACCGCTCCGCATCGCTGGCAAACGCCTGACGCAGATCGAAGGTTTTTCCGCCGGCTTCAAAGCAGGCCTGCAGCGCAGCCCAGGCCGGGGTTTGGTCACAACGCAAACGGGTCATAGGACCCCCACGCTTTTCACTGCGTGTAATGCGCTGCCCCCCGAGGGGACTGCTGCGCCTGCGGTCTGGCAAAGCCAGTCCCGCGGCCCCGGCTTGCTGTATGCATCCCACCAGTCTGAGCCGCGGAGCCGGATTTGGCCTGTTCTGAGCTTGTCGAAGGGCCGGGCCGCAGGCTCCAGCCCTGCGGGGGCTGAACTTCCTCGGGGCGGCCCGTCGCTGCGTTCAGCGTTCATGCCGCCACCATCAAATGCTCAAGCTTCACGGCATCGGCGGCAAACGCGCGTATGCCTTCGGCCAGCTTCTCGGTGGCCATGGCGTCTTCATTGAGCGCATAGCGAAAACCGGTTTCGTCGTAGTTCACTGCGGGCAGGTCCAGCGACCTGGCAGCCCCGGCGTCGAGCGAGCGGGCCAGCGGCATATCGGACGCGGCCAGCTGGGCCAGCAGTTCGGGACTGATGGTCAGCAGGTCGCAGCCCGCCAGCGCGGTGATCTGGCCCGCATTGCGGAAACTCGCGCCCATGACCTCGGTGGCAATGCCGAAGTGCTTGTAATGGTTGTAGATCTGGCGCACCGATTTCACGCCGGGGTCGTTGGCGCCTGCATTGGCGGCCTCGTCCCACGTGGCGCCGGCCGACTTTTTGTACCAGTCGTAAATGCGGCCCACAAAGGGTGAAATCAGCTGCACCTTGGCCTGGCCGCAGGCCACCGCCTGGCAGAACGAAAACAGCAGCGTCAGGTTGGTATGGATGCCGCGCCGCTCCAGCCTTTCAGCCGCCTGTATGCCCTCCCAGGTGGCGGCCACCTTGATCAGCACGCGGTCAATGTGAATGCCCTCGGCCTGGTACAACTCGACGATGCGCTCGCCGCGCGTATAGCTGGCGTTGGCATCAAAGCTCAGGCGGGCATCGACTTCGGTGGACACACGTCCCGGGATGATGGAGAGGATTTCACAGCCAAAGCGCACCAGCAGCCGGTCCATGACTTCATCGAGCGCCCGGCCCTTGAACCGGGCCACCGTCTCCTTGAGCAGGGGCTGGTAGTCGGCTTTTTGCACCGCCTTGAGGATCAACGAGGGATTGGTGGTGGCATCCTGCGGCTTGAACTGGCCCAGTTGCCTGAAGTCCCCGGTATCGGCGACCACGGTGGTGAATTGTTTGAGGGATTCGAGCTGATTCATGGCTAAAAGTGTAGGTGACGGGGTAAAAAGCGATGTAACAAGACTACCTGTTTGAGTTACCATTATGCCGAATAAATGTGAAACTAAATTACAAGAACGACGCGGGCGACTTTCGGTAGCCTCCCGCACTTCCGACTAATCTCCTTATCAAGGTTTTCATGAGTTTTGATCTCATCCTGTTTGGTGGCACCGGCGATCTGGTGTGGCGGAAAATCATGCCCGCGCTGTTTCAGGCCTTTCGCCACGGCTCGCTACCCACGGGGGCACGCATTGTGGGCGTGGCACGCGACGATCTGTCCGACGACCAATACCGCACCCTGATCAAGGCCCGCTTCGACCACGTCGAGCTGGCCAAGCGGCCCAGCGAGGAGGAGTTTTCGCGCTTTGCGGCGCTGCTCGGCTACCTGCGCATGGACTTGTCCAACCCGGGCGACTATGCGCAACTTGCGGCCCGACTGCAGCAGCGGCCGGCCGAGGTGGTGGTGATGTATGTGGCGACCGCCCCCAGCCTCTTCACCACGGTGTGCGAGCAGATTGCCGCCGCAGGCCTGAATGGGCCGCAGACACGCGTGGTGCTTGAAAAGCCGCTGGGTCATGACCTTGCCTCCAACCGCGCCATCAACAAGACGGTGCGCAGCGTGCTGCAGGAAGATCAAATCTTCCGCATTGACCATTACCTGGGCAAGCCATCGGTGCAAAACCTGTTTGCACTGCGCTTTGGCAACTCGCTGTTTGAGCCGCTGTGGCGCCGCGAAACGATTGCCAACATCCAGATCACGATTGCCGAAGACCTGGGGGTTGAAAAGCGCGGCGCGTTCTACGACAGCACCGGGGCGCTGCGCGACATGGTGCAAAACCATGCGCTGCAATTGTTGTGCGCCATTGGCATGGAGCCGCCCATCAACTCGCACGCCGATGCGATCCGCGATGAAAAGCTCAAAGTGCTGCGATCGCTCAAGGCCTGGACGCCGGAAACCCTGAGCCAGCATGTCGTGCGCGGCCAGTACGCCGCGGGCAACATCGACGGCGAGGCCGTGCCCGCCTACCGCGACGAAAAGGGGGTGCCCCCCGACAGCACCACCGAGACCTTTGTGGCGCTGCGTACCGAGATTGCCAATTGGCGCTGGGCGGGCGTGCCGTTTTACATCCGTACCGGCAAGCGGCTGGCGGGCCGGGATGCGCACATCGAGGTGAACTTCCGGCCGGCACCGCACGCCATTTTCAAGTCGCCCCTGGCGGAGTCGAACGTCGGCAACCGCCTGGTGATCAACCTGCAGCCCAAGGACGGCCTGGAGCTGCATCTGCTGGCCCAGGGCTCGCACCAGCGCCATGACCGCGGCACCCCCTCGTTGGTGCCGGTGCAGCTCGACCTGGACTTCGACAAGCGATTCGGCGCGGAACGCGTGGGTGCCTACGAGCGGCTGTTGCTCGACGTGATCGCCGGGCGGCTCAACCTCTTTGTGCGCAGCGATGAGCAGGAGGAGGCCTGGCGCTGGGTCGAGCCAGTCCTCGACGCCTGGAGCAGCCAGCCGGCCGGGCCGCGCCCCTACGCGGCAGGCACATGGGGCCCCAGCGCGGCGAGCGCCATGATTGCGCGCGATGGCTATTGCTGGAGCGAGGAATGTTAGCCCCCACGCTCCCCACTGCGTGTGGTTCGCTGCCCCCCAGGGGGGCCGCTGCGCCTGCGGCCCGGCTAAGCCGGTTCCGCGGCCCCTGCTGGTTGGGGGAATCACTGCTCTCGCTTGCTTCGCGTCACTTCCTGGCCCCCGAGGGGCTGGAGCCTGCGGCTCCAAGCCTGCCTGAGCAGGCTTGGACAGGCGACAGAGGCGAGGCGTCTCGCGACCCGCGGCCTGCAAGGCCTCGGGAGTTACACGAAGTGAACGACCGTGGGGGCCATCCACATGCTTGACCGAATCAAAGCCTCCCTGCCCTCGCTGGCGCCTGCGGAGCAACGGGTCGGCCGGCTGGTGCTGACTGATCCGCGGGCGTTTGCCAACCTGCCCATCACCGAACTGGCCAACCGCTCCCATGTCAGCAAACCGACGGTGGTGCGCTTTTGCCGCAGCATGGGTTATGACGGCCTGTCGGACTTCAAGCTCAAGCTGGCGGGCAGCGTGAGCGAGGGCGTGCCTTTCATTCACCGCAGTGTGGATGCCGATGACAAGACCAGCGATGTGCTCGTGAAGGTCATCGACAACACCGTGGCCGCGTTCCTGAAGTACCGCAACGATGCGAGTTCGGTGGCCATTGAGAAAGCCACCGAAGCGCTGCTGGCCACTTACAACACCGGCAAGCGCATCGAGTTTTTTGGGGTGGGCAATTCCGGCATCGTGGCGCAGGATGCACAGCACAAGTTCTTCAGGCTGGGCATCACCAGCATCGCCTACAGCGACGGCCACATGCAGGTCATGAGCGCCTCGCTGCTGGGCCCCGGCGACTGCGTGGTGGTGATTTCCAACTCGGGCCGCACCCGCGACCTGATGGATGCCTGCGACATTGCCCGCAAGAACGGCGCGACCACGATTGTCATCACCGTGACCGGTTCGCCGCTGGCGGCCGCAGGCAACATTCACCTGGCGGCTGACCACCCCGAAGGCTACGACCGCTACAGCCCCATGGTGTCCCGCCTGATGCACCTGATGATCATTGACATCCTGGCCACCTGCGTGGCGCTGCGCATAGGAGCCAAGCTCCAGCCGCTGCTCAAGGAAATGAAAAACAACCTGCGCAACAAGCGCTACGCCTGAGGCCGGCCCCTCGCATTGCTTACGCCCTCTCCCTCTGGGCTTACTCCCTCTCCCTCTGGGAGAGGGTTGGGGTGAGGGCCGCTGCCTGGGAAAAGGCGCGGATTTTTTCAGCCGCCGCAAGCCCTCACCCCTGCCCTCTCCCAAGGGGAGAGGGAGTCATGCCGTCTGCACTCTCCCGGAGGGAGAGGGGGTCATACCGCCTGAGGCTTGAGCGGCAGCGAGCGCTCCACAATCCCCGCAAAAAGGGCCGAGCCCAGCGGCAGCACGCTGTCGTTGAAGTCGTAGCAGCTGTTGTGCAAGAAGCGGCTGCCCACGCCGCCAATGCTGGCGCCCTTGCCATCCGGAATCTGCTCGCCCTGCCCCAGGCGCAGGTAGGCGCCCGGCTTGACCTTGAGCATGAAAGAGAAATCTTCCGAACCCATGCTGGGCTCCAGGTCGCGCACCACATTTTCCGGGCCGACGAGCTGTTCGGCCACGGCGGTCGCCAGCGTGTACTCGGCCGGTGAATTGATGGTGGCCGGGTAAATGCGTTCGTAGGTCACGATGGCCGTGGCGCCAAAGCCCTGCGCCACCGAAGCGCACAAGTCCTGGAGGCGCCGCTCCACCAGGTTCTGCACATCGGGCCTGAACGTGCGCACGGTACCCACCAGCGTCGCGCTGCCGGCCACCACGCTCATCGCCCCGGGATCGCCCGCGTGCATGGCACAGAGGCTGATCACTGCGCTGTCCATGGCCTTCACGTTGCGCGAGACGATGCTCTGCACCGCGGTGATGATGTGAGCGGCCACCAGCACCGGATCGACCGTGAGGTAGGCATGCGCGCCATGGCCGCCTTTGCCGGTGATCTCTATGGTGACGCGGTCGGCCGCGGCCATCATCGGACCGGGGTTGATGCCAATGGTGCCGGGCTGCATCGCGGGCCAGTTGTGCATGGCGTAAATCGATTGCACTGGGAAGCGCTCGAACAGTCCGGCATTGATCATGGCCTCTGCCCCGCCACGCCCCTCCTCCGCCGGCTGGAAAATAAGCACCGCATCGCCGGCAAAGTGGCGCGTCTCGGCCAGGTAGCGGGCAGCACCCACCAGCATGGTGGTGTGGCCATCGTGGCCACAGCCATGCATCAGCCCGGTTTTGGAGGACTTCCAGCCAAACTCGTTGTGCTCCGTCATGGGCAGGGCATCCATGTCGGCGCGCAAGGCCACCATGGGCCGGGCGCCGGACGTGAAAGGCGTGCCGGTCTGCTGGCCCTTGATGACGGCAACCACACCCGTTTTGGCAATGCCGGTGTGTACTTCATCCACACCGCATAACTTGAGCGCATGCGCCACGCGACTCGAGGTATAGACCTCTTCAAAGCCCAGTTCGGGGTGGGCGTGCAGGTCCCGGCGAAAGGCCGTCAGCTCCGGATGGAACTGCGAGATTTGTGCAAAGGCCCGGCCGCTGGCGCGCAGCTGGGGCGGGCGGTCGGCTTGCACTAAAGTAGCAGCGGAGGCAGAAGCGTCAGATGCGATGGCAAGGGAGCTGGCATCTATAGTGGCCGGAGCGCGCATGGGAATGGATCCTCGGTTCAGCAAATACCAATACTAGCGGTGAGTCATGAAGACCGTGTTGAGCTTGTGTAAATCGCAGTTGCGGTCATGGGGTTTACAACGATTGGGAGGGTGTTGCAGCTATGCGGCTACACAACTATTGCTGGCGGCCCCTCAGGGCTTGAGCGCGCTGTCGGCAGTTCCGCTCGAGGCGGAATCGGCCATCGTGGACTGCGCAGATTTGGCAAGCAAAGTGACGGGGCCATACCATGCCCGGGTCTCTTGCCGGGTGTTGTCGGTGTCCGTCATGATGGCAATGCCCACCAGTGCACCGGGTGCCTCGCCAAACGCCTTTTCATAATCGGCGCGAATATCGCGCTCGTAGTCAAGCCAGCGGCCGAGCCGCGCCGGCCCGGATTCAAGCACCAGCTTGCGGATACGGTCTGTGCGCGAATTGACAATCACGGTACCGGCGGGGCGGTGGTTTCCCCAGACATACATCAGGGTCGCATAGGGCATCGGCTCGCCGGTCAGTGCCAGCGCCAGTTCCGACAACATGGCGTCTTTGGCGGAAAGCTTCGAGCGGTCACCCTCAAAGGCCAGCACCAGCCGCACCGGCGAGTCGCCACTGTCACGCTGGGTCAGGTCTGCGCCGGCAATCAGCGCCGTCGCCTTCCAGGAAAAACCAAGCCGGCCGAGCTCGCCTGGTTCAACACGCAGGCTCTGCCGCAACATGCTGGCCGCACTGCTCGAGTCGCTCTGGACGGCGTCGCGGCCATCGATGCGCAGGGCGCGATAGTGTGTAGGCTTTTTACCCGGAAAAGTACAGTGCTGCCACATGACGGGACTGCTTGAAGGCACCCCGTTGGCGCGCAAGGTAGACACCCACTCCACATCCTGATCAGCCGCACGCTCAACGGGCGCCACCCCTGCGCAAGCCGTCAGCAGGCACAGGGAAAGTGCCGCGCCCAGGCGCGGCAGCAGACCGGGTGAACAAAAATCAGGCAGGAACATAAGGGTGCAGACTGGTTGCAGACTGGTTGGGAGAGGTTAGGCGCTGGAGTGATCTCAACAAGGATGAACAGGTGCCTGGGGGAACATGACGTGCTTGCAAGGTTGAAAAATCACCGTCAACCATAACAAAACGCCTTCGACAACATTGCGTTTACCTTATTTACCTTAATCCATAAAAAAAGCCGCCTCGGGTTTCCCCGAAACGGCTTTTAGGTTTTCATCAAAAGCTGGCTCAAGCCAGCCTCAGATTAGAACGTGTGGCGAAGGCCAGCTGCGTAGGTCGTGGTGCGACCGATGTTGCTGGTTGGGTAAACCACTTTGATAGCGTCAGCCAGATCGCCGTAAGCCTTGGTGCTCAGGGCGCCTGCGTACAGGGTCGTGCGCTTGCTCAAAGAGTACAGAGCCTGAACACCGAAGCCGGTGCTCTTGCCCAGATCGTCACCCTTGGAACGGGCAACACCAGCGCTCAGGGTCGTAGCGCCCAGAGGCACTGCAACGCTCAAGCTAACTTCTTTTTGTGCTTCCAGATCGCCAGTCACGCCCAGAACCGTGAGGTCCTTGTACTTGGCACGGTTGAAACCGACGCCAACTTTAGCCACGCCGAAGTTATAAGCAACGTTCAACAGGGTGTTTTCCAGAGCAGGCTTGGCCGTAGCGGTACGGCTCGTGGCTTCAGACTGGTAACCACCGGAGATCAGCAGAGGGCCGTTGGCGAACTTCAGGTTGGCCGAAACGGTTTTGCTGGCGCCAGCTGCCGCGGTCTTGTCTTCGCCCAGGCTGTACATCAGGCCGCCGCTGAAGCCACCAAAGCTGGGGCTGGCGTATTTCACGCTGTTGTTGAAACGGCTGTTGTAGCCGATCCAGGTCGTGTTGCGACCGACGAAAGAAGCCAGGGCAGTAGCGCCGGCGGTGGTTGGTGCCACCAGGCCCAGAACAGCTGCTTCGGCAGTAGCTGCGCTGTTGCCGTTGTTGGTGTTGGACGGATCAAAAATCGTTGCGCCCATCATGGCGTGGTCAGCAGCCACGTCGTCGTAGGAGCTGGTGTTGCGACCCAGGGTCACGGTACCGAAGCCGCCGGTCAGACCGACAACAGCTTTACGGCCAAACAGGGCGCCCTGTGCGGAAGCACCGGTGTCGATGTTGAAGCCGCTCTCGATGTTACCAATGACAGCCATGCCGCCGCCGATGTCTTCGCTAACGCGCAGGCCCCAACGGTTGCCGTTCAGGCCGCCGCCGTCAATTTTGGTCTGTTTCAGGCTCTGAACAGAAGCGGTAGCGCCCGTGCCAACAGCAGTGTTGGTTTTGTAGCTGCCGAAGTTGGCGTCGAGCAGACCGTAGAGGGTCACGGTCGACTGAGCTTGTGCTGCACCAGCCATCGCGCCGAGTGCGGCCAAAGCGATAAGGGTCTTTTTCATTTGAGAGTTTCTCCAAGGTTAAACATAGGGCTCCGGTACGGGGTCCAATCAGCTTGCGCTTTTTGGCTCCACCAGAGACCCGGGCCAACCCCCTTTCGGGAAGTTGGGTCTATTGCACCAGACCCGGCCCCGTTTCGCAAAAGAATCGGCCCAAAAACCCGCCATTCGTTGCATACCCACAACAACTTTCCTCTGCCCCGTGGAACTGAAACAACACAGCATTGCGTGTAGGGCAAAAGTTCCTACTACTGATGCCGGTTTAAATCTGGACTGAAAGCTTTGGCAAAACCTCTGTTTGAATCAAGGGCGCCAATCGGACAGCGGTGTCCGCGCAAAGGCTGTGGCACGCCTGCCACGCCGCCCGGAAACTAGAGGTAAAAGCCTAACCGATTCTGCGGCCCCAAAAAGCAAACGCTGCCGGTGCGGGTACGCACGGCCAGAAAATCCACCGCGTCAGAGGAGAACAAAGGAAAAAACCCGGGAAAGCAGCTAAACGCCATGCCTTTTTTTGGCATCCCGGAGTCCCGCCAGACAAAGGGTTTTCCCCTGTCACCGAAGCGATAAGCCGGGGAGTGCCACTCTTTACGGTTCTCCGCATCGCCCTTAATCTCGCCTCCGTCGAAACAGCCCGGTCGATCGACGGCGATTGCAAATATTGACCTCTTACTTTTCTGTCGTTTTTTGCTTTTGTTTTGTTTTTGTTTTTTGTTAATTAGAACTTTTGGAGACTCCATGAAAAAACTGACCCTGGTCGCCACTGCAGTGATGGGACTGTTGTCCGCCACGACCGCGATGGCCCAAAGCACCGTGACCGTTTACGGCCTTCTTGACGGTGGTTACAACCACGTATCGGGTCTCCGGCAGGGCAGCGTCAACACGATTGCCAGCGGCATCATGGAAGGTTCGCGATTTGGCCTTCGCGGCACGGAAGACATCGGCGGCGGCTACAAAGCCATTTTTACCCTTGAAAACCGCTTTGAACTGGATACCGGATCGGTCACCAACCGGCCCAATTCCGGCGCCCAGTTGCCTGACCGCCTGAGCAACGCCGCGCTGATGGGCCTGCCTGGCGCCTTCCAGCCGGTCCTGAACTCCGTTGGCGCCAGCATTGGCTCGACGATCGGTGTGAACATCGCCGGCAACCTGTTCGACCGCCAGGCCTTTGCCGGCCTGATCACGCCAGTGGGTGCAATCACCTTTGGCCGCCAGTACACGCCAGCCTATTTGACCAGCGCAGCGTTCGATGCAACGCAGACCCAGTCGAGCCTGGCACTGGGCCAGATCGCCACCTTTCCGCCCAGCGTCGACATTCGCCTGAGCAATACCATCCAATACGCCATTCAGATGAGCGGTGTGACCGCCACGCTGATGTATGGCGCAGGCGAAGTCGCCGGCGACAATTCCAAGGGCCGTTTCTTCGGCGGCATGGCGATGTACAAGGGCAGCGGCTTCTCGATGGGCGTTGCCCACAACACGCGCAACAACGAACTGGGTCAAAAATCCCTGACTGACACCGTCCTGGGCGCCACGGTCGATGTGGGACCCGGCACCGTGTATGGCCAGTATGCCAAGGTCAAGGACGACAACCCATCGGGCCTGTCAACCATCGCCGCGACGGTGACCCCGTCGGTTGGCGCAGCGAACGCCGCCCTGATCCAGAATGCCTACATCAATGGCTTCAAGCAGGACGCCAACCTCATGCACATCGGCTACCGCGTCACCAGTGGCGTTCACACGGTCGTGGTGGCTTACAACCGGCTGGATGACAAGCGCCCGAACAATGCGGACACCACCTCCTACGGCGCGACCTATACCTATGCGCTGTCCAAGCGCACCAACCTCAATGCGGTGTTGACCCGCTTCAACAACAAGGGCTTGGGTCAGGCGGCTCCTGGCGGAAACGGCTTCCTCGGCGGCGTGACGTCTACCGCGGGCATGGACTCCACCAACCTCGCCTTCGGTATCCGTCACACGTTCTGATCACGTCCAGGAAAACCGAAAAAACACCGCAAAAACACCTTAGAGGCTCGCCCACGGGCCTCACGGTCAAATGCAATAAAAGCACCCTTTTTTGGGGGCTTTTTCTTTTTGCTTCCCGACAGCCGGGGCCCCTACCCGTACACCGCTTGTCCCCGCCCGTCAGGCCGCGCTAACATGCTGGGATACACCGTCCAGATGAGAGAAAAGGCCATGACACCCGCACTCGATACCGCGCTGAATGCCGCAGATGGCGCACTGCGCACCCTGTTTGCCAAACCTCAGGCCAGCCGTACCTGCCCCACCGTAGCGGGGCAGCGCACAGAACTGAGCACGCAGGAGAAGGCATTGTCGGGCTCGCTGATGCGGGTCAACCACGTGGGCGAAGTCTGCGCGCAGGCGCTTTACGCGGCGCAGGCCCTCACCACGCGGGACCCGGCACTGCGCCGGCACTTACTGGCGGCCAGCCGGGAAGAAGGCGATCACCTGGCCTGGACGCGTGAACGGCTCGACGAGCTCGGCGCGCGGCCTTCGCTGCTCAACCCCTTGTGGTACGCCGGGGCCTTTGGCCTCGGGCTGCTGGCAGGTCGTTTGGGTGACCGGGTCAGCCTGGGATTTGTCGTGGAGACCGAGCGGCAGGTGGAAGCCCACCTGGTCAGCCACCTGGAGCGCCTGCCTGAAGGCGACCACGATTCCCGGGCCATTGTGGCGCAAATGAAAGATGATGAAGCCCGCCATGCACAGGAGGCGCAAAACGCCGGCGCCATGCCCATGCCGGCCCCCGTCAAGGCGCTGATGCAGGCCTCGGCCAGGCTCATGACCACCACGGCCCACTACCTCTGAACTCCTGACCCCCTGCCCCCCTGAAGCCGGGTTCGCTCCAGCCGTCTTTTTGCTACTGATTTAGCAGCATGACATCCCTACAGAGCAGGGGCCACAGCCTGAAAACAAGCTGAGCTCATTGGGCAACCTCCGCGCTACGCGCTACGGTGCCATTCGCCCTGGGAGCGGCCCGGCGGCTCACGCCTCCTGCAACTCAAAACTGGTGGTGATGTCGGCCGTCTTGCCCAGCATGATGGTGGCCGAACAGTATTTGTCGTGACTCATGGCAATGGCGCGCTCGACCGCGCTGGCGACAAGGCCACGCCCCGTCACCACAAAATGCATGTGGATTTTGGTGAACACCTTGGGGTCTGTTGGCGCCCGTTCGGAACTGAGCTTGACCGAGCAGCCCCGCACATCGTGGCGGCCGCGCTTGAGTATCAATACCACGTCATAGGCCGTGCAACCGCCGGTGCCGGCCAGCACGGTCTCCATGGGCCGGGGTGCCAGGTTGGCACCGCCGTTTTCCGGCTTGTCCGCATCGGGCGCCCCATCCATCACCAGGGTATGGCCGCTGCCGGTTTCGGCCAGAAACGTCATACCCGAACGTGACCCGGTCGTTGTACTGAGGCCTGTCCAGCTCACTGTGCATTCCATAAAACATCACTCCTTATGCAAAAAATTTATAACCAAAACGCTGGAAATGTCGAATTTTTGCCACATATATTGTGCAGCGCAGCATTGCTCCGGCTATACTGAAATCATCGCAGCAATACAAAAACAAACCATAGCGGTTTTGTATTTTTGCACTGGTTGTCTCCTCCACTCCTCTAAGGGTGGATTTATAGGCCCAGACCGCAAGGTCTGGGTCTTTTTTCTTGCCCACTATGATGTTGGACTGCGAGAAAAACATGCCAACCCACACTCCCCCTGCTGCCCCCCCCTCCCCTCAAGCGGCCAAAACCGCACGCAAAGTGTCTGCGCAAGGCCTCAAGCCCGCCGATTACCTGAAAAAAATCCTCACCGCGCGGGTCTATGACGTCGCGCTGGAATCGGCCCTGGAGCCCGCGAAAAACCTGGGCCGGCGGCTGAACAATACCGTGCTGCTCAAGCGCGAAGACCAGCAGCCCGTCTTCAGCTTCAAGCTGCGCGGCGCCTACAACAAGATGGCGCACCTCAGCAGTGCCCAGCTCAAAAAAGGCGTGATTTGCGCCTCGGCCGGCAACCATGCCCAAGGTGTCGCCCTGAGCGCGCAAAAACTCGGCACCCGCGCCGTGGTGGTGATGCCGACGACCACGCCGCAGGTCAAGATCGACGCGGTCAAAGGCTGGGGCGCCGAAGTGGTGCTGCACGGCGATAGCTACTCGGATGCCCACGCCCATGCCGTGTTGCTGGAAAAAAAGCGCGGCCTGACCTTTGTGCACCCATTTGACGATCCGGACGTGATTGCCGGCCAGGGCACGATTGCCATGGAAATCCTGATGCAGCTGCAAAGCCTGGGCTCCAGCCGGCTCGATGCGGTGTTTGTCGCCATTGGCGGCGGCGGCCTGATTTCCGGCGTTGCGAACTACATCAAGGCGGTGCGACCCGAGATCAAGGTCATCGGCGTGCAGATGAACGACTCCGACGCGATGATGCAGTCGGTGAGCGCGAAAAAGCGCGTGGCCTTGCACGACGTGGGCCTGTTTTCAGACGGCACGGCCGTCAAGCTGGTGGGCGAGGAAACCTTTCGCATCAGCCGCGAACTGGTCGACGAATTCATCAGCGTGGACACCGACGCGGTGTGCGCCGCCATCAAGGACGTGTTTGTGGACACGCGCAGCATCGTGGAGCCTGCCGGCGCGCTGGCCGTGGCCGCCATCAAGCAGTACGTGGCCACGCACAAGACCAAGGGCGAAACCTACGCAGCCATTTTGTGCGGCGCCAACATGAACTTCGACCGCCTGCGTTTTGTGGCCGAGCGGGCCGAAGTGGGCGAGGAGCGCGAGGCGCTGTTTGCCGTGACGATTCCCGAAGAGCGCGGCAGCTTCCGGCACTTTTGCGAACTGATCGGCGAGTTGCCCGGCGGCCCACGCAGCGTGACCGAGTTCAACTACCGCATCAGCGACGACGAGAAAGCCCATGTCTTTGTGGGCCTGACCACCTCGGCCAAGGGCGAGAGCAGCAAGATCGCAGCCAACTTCTCCCGCCACGGCTTCAAGGCGCTCGACCTCACGCATGACGAGCTCGCCAAGGAGCATATACGCCACATGGTGGGCGGGCACAGCGCGCTGTCCAAAGACGAACGCCTGCTGCGCTTCATCTTTCCCGAGCGGCCCGGCGCGCTGATGAAATTTTTGTCCAGCATGCAGCCGGGCTGGAACATCAGCCTCTTTCACTACCGCAACCAGGGCGCCGACTATGGCCGCATCCTGGTGGGCCTGCAGGTGCCCAAGAGCGACAACAAGGCCTTCAAGGCCTTTCTGGACACGCTGGGCTACCCCCACGTGGAAGAAACCGACAACCCCGTCTACCGGCTGTTTCTACAGAGCTGAGCGGACCAACGCATGACATCACAAGGCACGCCATCACCAGAAACACCGGGGGCCGGCTTGTCCCCCACCTCGGTGTGTCCACGCTGCGGCGCCGGCTTTCGCTGCGGCATGGTGGCCGGCGACGCGCAATGCTGGTGCGTCAAGCTGCCGCACGTGATGCCCGTGCCTGCTTCAACGCCCCCGGAGAGCCGGGAGGCAAGCGCTGACAGAGCCAGCGCCGCCTCGTGCTACTGCCCGGCCTGCCTCCAGCTGATCACCGAGAACCGTGTCCGATGACTGCCACCACCTCTTTCCCCCCTGTCTCCTCTTCTCACCCGGCCCTGCACCTCCCGGTGATCGCGCCCATCGCCGACGCCGCGCTGGCGGACCGGCTGCAGCACAGGATCGACCACAAGACCAAGCCCGTGGGCGCGCTGGGTGCGCTGGAAGGCCTGGCGCTGCAGCTGGGCCTGATCCAGCGCCGCGAGACCGTCACGCTGCACGAGCCGCAAATGGTGGTGTTTGCGGCCGACCACGGCATTGCCGCAGAAGGCGTTTCAGCCTATCCGCAGGCCGTCACCGTGCAGATGGTTGGCAACATGCTGGCCGGCGGCGCAGCCGTCAATGTGTTTGCCCGCCAGCATGGCTTTGCACTGCACGTGGTCGACGCCGGCGTCGCGGCTGAACTGCCCGCGCATCCGCAACTGCTGCAGCGCAAGATCGCGCACGGCACGCGCAACCTCTGCAGCGAGCCCGCCATGTCGCTGGCCGAGGCCCATGCGGCGCTTCAGGCGGGCATGGCCGTCGTGCGGGCCCTGCCAGGCAATGTGGTGGCGCTGGGCGAAATGGGGATTGCCAACACCTCGGCGGCGGCCCTGCTGTTTGCGCGGCTGGCCGGCGCCAGCCTGGAGGACGCAACCGGGCGCGGCACGGGCCTGACCGACCCGCAGTTGCTGCACAAGCAAGGCGTGCTGATGCGCGCCCTGGAACGCCATGCCGATGCCACCCGGCCGCTTGACGCGCTCGCCGCGCTTGGTGGTTTTGAAATTGCCATGATGTGCGGCGCGATGCTGCAGGCCGCCAGCGAACGCCGCGTCGTGCTGGTCGACGGTTTCATCGCCGGCGCCGCGGCGCTGGTGGCCCACGCCCTGGCGCCGCAGGTGCGCGACTACCTGGTGTTCTGCCACCGCTCGGCCGAGCGCGGCCACGGCCTGCTGCTCGCCCACCTGAAGGCCACGCCGCTGCTTGAACTCGACCTGCGGCTGGGAGAAGGCACGGGCGCCCTGCTGGCCTGGCCGCTGGTGCAGTCGGCGGCGCTGTTCCTGGACGAGATGGCCAGCTTTGACTCGGCCGGCGTGAGCGGCAAGGAGAGCCCCTGAATGCGCCAGGATCTCGCCGCGATGTCGCCATGGCACCAACATAACGCCGCCATGACATTCTCATGAACCTGATCAGCCAATTTGTGCGCGAGTACCTGCTCGCCGTCCAGTTCTTCACCCGCATACCCGTCGTGGGGCGGCTGGCCGACTGGGTAGGCTACAGCCCCGAACTGCTGCGCGCCAGCGCCGGCCACTTTCCGGGCATCGGCATCCTGGTTGGCACACTGGCGGCACTGGTGTATTGGTTATTGCAGGCCCTGCTGCCCGACACCCCCTTCACACCGCTGGTGGCCGCCGTCCTGTCCACCGCCGCCACCGTGCTGTTGACGGGCGGTTTTCATGAAGACGGGCTGGCCGATGTGGCCGATGGCCTGGGCGGCAGCCAGGACCGCGACCGCGCGCTGGAGATCATGAAAGACTCGCGCGTGGGTGCGTTTGGCGCCATGGCGCTGATGCTGGCGCTGCTGGGCAAGGTTGCCCTGCTGGCAATGCTGGGCTCGGTCGAGGGCGGCCTTCCCGAGGGCGGGGACGACGCCCCTTTCAGCAATTGGTACATCTGCGCCGCGCTGCTGACGGGCCACGTGGTCTCGCGCGGCCTGCCGCTGTTGCTGATCTGGCTGCTGCCGCACGTCGGCAACACCGCAAGCTCCAAGTCCAAGCCGCTGGCCGACCAGATCTCCCAGGGCAGCCTGTTGGTCGCATTCATCTGGTCATTTGTCGTGCTGGCTCTGGCAAGTCTGGCGCTGGACGCTCTCAGTTTGATAGCGGCCTGCAGCTTTGCCATGCTGGCGCTGTTGTGGATGGGGGCGCTCTTCAAACGGCGGCTGCAAGGTTTCACCGGTGACTGCCTCGGCGCCACGCAGCAGGTCTGCGAAATCGCCTTCTACCTGGGTCTGGCCATCAGCCTGTAGATATATGGCCCCCACGCTTGTCGCTTCGCGTACTGCACTGCCCCCCGAGGGGGCCGCTGCGCCTGCGGCCCGGCAAAGCCGGTTCCGCGGCCCCTGCTGGGTTAAGACCTCACCTTACCTTGATAGGCCCCCCACGCTTGTCGCTTCAAAAATGCGCCAGAGGGCCTTTCCACGATGAAGCTCTGGCTGGTCCGTCATGCGCAGCCCTTGATCGCGCCGGGCATTTGCTATGGCCGGCACCCGGTGGCGGCCGACGCTGGCGCGACAGCGCAATGTGCGCAGGCACTGGCGCACGTGCTGCCCGGCGGCACCCGGGTGGCCAGCTCACCGCTACAAAGATGTGAGCAGCTCTCCAGGATTTTGCAAGGGCTGCGACCCGATTTGGCGTATGAAACAGACCCGCGCCTGCAGGAAATGGATTTCGGCCAGTGGGAGGGCCGCGCCTGGCAGGACATTGCCCCGGCCGAGCTGCAGGCATGGACCGACGACTTTGCGAACTGCGCCGTCGGCCGCGACGGAGAAAGCGTCAGCCAGGTGATGGCGCGCGTCGCCTCCGCCTTCGACGAATTGCAGGGCCCGGCAGGCACGCTGTGGATCACGCACGCAGGCGTCATGCGGGCGGTGCACCTGCTGGCGCGCGGCGTGCGCCAGGTCGCTCGTGCCGACCAGTGGCCGAGGGACGCACCGGCTTATGGACAATGGTGCACACTGGATCTGAAATGACCCCCGTTGCTTGCTCACTGCGTGTAGCCGCCTCCCCCCTTGCAGGGGGCGACACCTGCGGCCTGGCAGAGCCAGTTCCGCGGCGTCTGCTGGTATCGCGTCGCACACGGGTGATCAGCGCCAAATGAAGCCATACCCAAAACCGACCTAACAACACCAAGGCATCACAACATGGCAGCAAATCTGGACGGTCAGCTCGTGGTGGCGATCTCGTCGCGCGCGCTGTTTGATTTCGAGGAAGAGAACCGTATTTTTGAAACGGGCCTGATGCAGGAGGCGCCGCCGGGGGCCAAAAAAGATGCGGCCTACATGAAGCTGCAGCTGGAGCGGCTCGACGTGCCGGCCAAGCCCGGCGTGGCGTTCTCGCTGGTCAAGAAACTGCTGGCGTTCAATGACGCCCCTGAAAGCCAGGGCGAAGCGGCCAGCCCGGCCGCGCCGAGCCAGCGGGTGGAGGTGGTGATCCTGTCGCGCAACGACCCGGTCTCGGGCATGCGCGTGTTCCGTTCGGCGCAGCATTACGGCCTGAAGATCGAGCGCGGCACCTTCAACCGCGGCGAAGCGCCGTGGCGCTACCTGAAGCCCCTGCATGCCAACCTCTTTTTGTCGGCCCACCTCAGCGACGTGCGCGACGCGCTGGTTGCCGGCGTGCCCGCCGCACAGGTGTACCCGCATTCGGTGCGCGCCAGCGACGCGCATCCGCATGAAGTGCGCATCGCTTTTGACGGCGATGCGGTGCTGTTCTCCGACGAGGCCGAGCGCGTCTTCCAGTCGCAGGGCCTCACGGCCTTCCAGCAGCACGAGCGCGACAAGGCCACGCAGCCGCTGCTGGCCGGGCCGTTCAAACCGCTGCTGGAGGCGCTGCACCGCCTGCAGCAGGCGGGCACCTCGCGCATGCGCATACGCACCGCGCTGGTCACCGCGCGCAGCGCCCCGGCGCACGAGCGCGCCATCCGCACGCTGATGGACTGGAACATCGAAGTCGATGAAGCGATGTTCCTCGGCGGGCTGGCCAAGGGCGAGTTCCTGCGCGAGTTCGAGCCCGATTTTTTCTTTGACGACCAGACTGGCCATGTGCACTCGGCGGCCCAGCATGTGCCCTCGGGCCACGTGGCCAGCGGCGTATCCAACCAGTTGTCACCAAAAGGTTTGCCAGAATGAATGTTCCTGCCAGCACTGCCAGCACGCCCGGCCCCGCCGGCTTCCTCGCCAAATTCAGCGCCTTCAGGCTGTTCGGCGCACGCGTCTGGGCCCTGTCGGCGCCTTACTTCCAGTCAGAAGACAAATGGAAAGCGCGCGGCCTGCTGCTGGCCATCGTCGTGCTGAACCTGGGCGCGGTCTACATGCTGGTGCTGCTCAATGAATGGAACCGGGTGTTTTACGACGCCTTGCAAAACAAGGACGCGGCAGTGTTCTGGACGCAACTGGGGCGCTTTACCTACCTCGCCTTCGCCTTCATCCTGATTGCGGTGTACCGCTTCTACCTCACCCAGTTGCTGGAGGTGCGCTGGCGCGCCTGGATGACGACACACTACCTGAAACGCTGGCTCGCCGATCACGCGTTTTACAAGCTGGAGCTGGGCCGCTTCACCGGCGCAGCCAAAGACGCACTGAACACGAAGGACGCCCCGGACAACCCGGACCAGCGTATCCAGGAAGACATCAACCTCTTCACCTCCTACAGCATTTCACTGAGCATGGGCCTGCTCAATGCGGTGGTCACGCTGCTCAGCTTTGTCGGCATCCTCTGGTCGCTCTCGGGTGCTTTCGCATTCACGCTGGGCGGCACCAGCTACAGCATTCCGGGTTTCATGGTCTGGATGGCCGTGCTTTACTGCGCCCTGGGCAGCGTGCTCACGCACTACATCGGCCGCCCGCAGATCAGGCTCAACTTCCTGCAACAGCGTTACGAAGCCGACTTTCGCCACCACATGGTGCGGGTGCGCGAATACAGCGAGGCGATTGCGCTGGACAAGGGCGAAACCGTGGAGCGCGCTCACCTGGACACCCGCTTTTCCGCCGTGCTGGCCAACTACCTGCTGCTGATCAAAAAGCAGAAAAACCTGGTGTGGTTCACCAACTTCTTTGGCCAGGCTGCCGTGGTGTTTCCCTTTATCGTCGCGGCGCCGCGGTTTTTCAGCGGCGCCATCCAGCTCGGCGAGCTGATGCAGATCGCGTCGGCCTTCGGGCGGGTGCAGGACTCGCTGAGCTGGCTGGTCGACAACTACAGCAGCCTGGCCGCGTGGCGCGCCACGACCGACCGCCTGACCAGCTTTGAAGACAACATCGCGGCAATGACCGAGCAAGGACGCGCGCAACTGGCTACTAATTTGAGAGCGAACGAAGCCTCCCCGCTGGCCGGGGCTGACACGCTCGCGGCCCGCGACCTGACGCTGGCCCTGCCCTCGGGCGCTACGCTGCTGAGCGGCGTGTCCGTGCAGGCGGCACCCGGCGAAAGCGTGCTGGTGAAGGGGCCGTCGGGCAGCGGCAAGTCCACGCTGTTCCGGGCGCTGGCGGGCATCTGGCCGTTCTCGCGAGGCCAGACACAGCTGCCGCGGGATGCGATGTTCATTCCGCAGCGTCCCTATTTCCCCGACGGCGCGCTGCGCGATGCGCTGGCCTACCCGCAGCCGGCCGCGCGCTACAGTGACGAAGCCCTGAAGCAGGCGCTGTCTGACGCGCTGCTGCCCCAGCTGGCCAGCCGGCTGGACGACAAGGATGCCTGGACCCAGAAGCTGTCGGGCGGCGAGCAGCAGCGCTTGGCGATTGCCCGGGTGCTGCTGAAAAAGCCCGCCTGGATTTTTGCCGATGAAGCGACCAGCGCGCTGGACGAAGCGGCCGAGAAAACGCTGTATGAAAAACTGCTGGCGCATGTGAAGGCCATGCATGGCGGCATCGTCTCGATTGCCCACCGCCCCACGGCGGCGGCTTTTCACAGCAGACTCTGGGAACTGGAAAAATTGCCGCCGGGTGGACCCGTGCTCTACCGGCTGCACGAAAGCCGGCCGCAGCAGACCCTCTGAAGACACACGAAAGAAATACGGAAAAATCACTGAATGCCCGAAGAACCACTCAAGGCAACGCCACCGTCCGCCGCTGAATCGCTTTCGCCATGGACGCCCATCACCTACCCGGTGTTCCGCATGCTGTGGAGCACCTGGCTGGTGGCCAACATCTGCATGTGGATGAACGACGTGGCCGCCGCCTGGATGATGACGTCCATGACCACCACGCCGCTCTGGGTGGCGCTGGTGCAGTCGGCCTCGACCCTGCCGGTCTTCCTGCTCGGCCTGCCCAGCGGTGCGCTGGCCGACATCCTGGACCGCCGGCGCTACTTCATCATGACGCAGTTCTGGATTGCCGGCGTGGCCACGCTGCTGTGCATCGCCGTGATCTCGGGCGTGATGACGCCGCCGCTGCTGCTGGCCCTGACCTTTGCCAACGGCATCGGGCTGGCCATGCGCTGGCCGGTGTTCGCCGCCATCGTGCCCGAGCTGGTGCCGCGCCCGCAGTTGCCGGCCGCGCTGGCCTTGAACGGTGTGGCCATGAATGCCTCGCGCATCGTCGGACCGCTGGTGGCGGGCGCGCTGATCGCCAGTGCCGGCACCGCCTGGGTGTTTGTTCTCAATGCCGTGCTGTCGGTCATCTCGGGCTTCATCATCATGCGCTGGCGGCGCGACCATGTACCCAGCCCGCTGGGGCGCGAACGCCTGGTCAGCGCCATGCGCGTAGGGCTTCAGTTTGTCAGCCAGTCCCACCGCCTGCGTGCGGTGCTGCTGCGCGTCTCGCTGTTTTTCCTGCATTCCACCGCCCTGCTGGCGCTCCTGCCGCTGGTAGCGCGCAACCTGCACGGCGGCGGTGCCGGCACCTTCACGCTGCTGCTGGCCTCCATGGGTGCGGGGGCCATCATCGCCGCCATGTACCTGCCGCGCCTGCGCCAGATGATGCCGCGCGACACGCTGGTGCTGCGCTCCACCGTGCTGCAGTCGGCCTCCACCGCCGTGATGGCGCTGGCGCCGAATGTCTATGTCGCCGTGCCGGCCATGCTGCTCAATGGCATGGCCTGGATCTCCTGCGCCAATTCGCTCAGCGTATCGGCCCAGCTGTCACTGCCAGACTGGGTACGGGCACGCGGCATGTCGATGTACCAGATGGCCATCATGGGCGCCAGCGCCCTCGGCGCCGCCCTGTGGGGCCAGGTAGCCACGCTCACCAGTGTGCCGACGGGCCTGCTGATTGCCGCCCTGAGCGGTACCGTCACCATGCTGCTGGCCCAGCGCTGGGTAATGGACCTCAGCATTGAGGAAGACATGACGCCGTCACGTCAATTCAAGGTGCCGGTGGCCGACGTACCGCCCGGCGCAGGTCATGTGGTGGTCACCATTGAATACCTGATCGATCCGGCCCGTGCCGACGATTTTCGTGCGCTGATGCAGGAAAGCCGCCGCAGCCGCCTGCGCCAGGGAGCACTCGACTGGGCGCTGCTGCGCGACATCGGCAACCCGGGCCGCTACATCGAGCAGATCATTGACGAGTCGTGGACCGAACACCTGCGTCGCTTCGACCGCGTGACCGCCAGCGACGTGGCGCTGCGCGAACGCAAGCTCGCTTTCCATGTCAGCGAAGAGCCGCCCCTGGTCAACCGCTGCCTCGTGGAAGGCAGCTGAGGGGCTGGTATTGCTGCAGCGCGCTGAGCCGTGAAGCTCAGGGCGTCCCCACATAACCGGCGTAGCCCCGGGCCCGCAGCTCGCAGGCCGGACATTGCCCGCAGCCGTAGCCCCAGGCCTGCCGGTGCGTGCGGTCGCCCAGGTAGCAGGTGTGGGTGTGCTCGATGATCAGCTCGACCAGCGCCTGGCCGCCCAGCGCATGGGCCAAGCGCCAGGTGTCGGCCTTGTCGATCCACATCAACGGTGTCTCGATCAAAAAGCGTTTGTCCATGCCCAGCGAGAGCGCGAGCTGCATGGCCTTGATGGTGTCGTCGCGGCAGTCGGGGTAGCCTGAAAAATCGGTTTCGCAAACGCCGGTCACCAGCACCTGCAAATCGCGCCGGTAGGCCAGCGCGGCCGCCAGCGTGAGAAACAGCAGGTTGCGCCCCGGCACAAAGGTGTTGGGCAGGCCCGAGTTTTCCATCTTGAAGGCCACGTCGCGCGTCAGCGAGGTATCGCTCACCTGCCCCAGCACGGCCAGGTCGAGCAGATGGTCTTCGCCCAGCTTGGGCGCCCAGTGCGGAAACCGGCTCTTGATTTCGCGCAGCACATTCAGGCGTGCATCCAGCTCGACCTTGTGGCGCTGGCCGTAATCAAAGGCGACAGTCTCCACGCGCTCGTATTTGGAGAGCGCCTGGGCCAGGCAGGTGGTCGAATCCTGCCCCCCGGAAAACAGCACGAGTGCGGAGGTATGCATGGCCGGCTCCACCCCTTTCTACAGCAGGCCGCGGCGCGCCAGGCCCTGCATCAACGCCGTGACGCCGAAAGTCCAGGGCGCAGCCTTGTCCGACGTGGTGACGCGGTTCACCAGGCTGCCCAGCTGCGGCGTCGCCACCGTCACCAGGTCGCCCACCACATGGGTGAAGCCCTGGCCAGGGCCGTGCCGGTCCTGCGTGGGTGCGAACATGGTCCCCAGAAACAGCATGAAGCCATCGGGATACTGGTGGTTGGCGCCAATCGCCTGGGCCACCAGGTCCAGTGGGTCACGGCTGATCAGGCTCAGCGAACTGCCGCCTTTCATTTCAAAACCCTCCGGCCCGGTCACCGTCATGGCCAGCTCGCTGCGGCGCACATCGTCCATGGTGAAGTGGTCGTCCAGCAGGCGGATGAAGGGGCCGATGGCGCACGAAGCGTTGTTGTCCTTGGCCTTGCCCAGCAGCAGCGCGCTGCGTCCTTCAAAGTCACGCAGGTTGACGTCATTGCCCAGCGAAGCGCCCTGCACTTCACCGCGTGAATTCACCGCCAGCACGATTTCAGGCTCGGGGTTGTTCCAGTGGCTGTGCGGATGCAGACCGACTTCAGCGCCCGTGCCCACCGCGCTCATGGGCTGGCTCTTGGTGAAGATTTCCGCGTCGGGCCCAATGCCGACCTCCAGGTATTGCGACCAGACGCCCTGGACAATCAGCACCTCCTTGAGCTGGGCCGCCTCCGGCGAACCAGGCTTGATGCTGCTGAGGTTCTCGCCCATCACATCAACCACCGCGCGGCGCACGGACTCTGCCTTGCTGGCGTCACCGCCTGCCTGCTCTTCAATCACCCGCTCCAGCATGGAAGCCACAAACGTGACCCCCGCCGCCTTGATGGCCTGCAGGTCGCAAGGCGCGAGCAGCCAGGGCAGTTTCGGGTCGTGCGCGTCCGCATGCGAATTGGCCAGCACCTCGGCGGTGCCCGCCAGGCGCGGCAGCGACGGCGCGGCAGCACGCACGGCCTTGGCCAGGTCCGGCAACTCCAGCAGCTGGCTCGCAGTTGGCGCCAGGCTGGAGAGGTCAAACACGCCGCCGGGATTGACCAGCGCCAGCACAGGGCCGGAGCCCTCGACCCAGACCCGGCCGATCAGCAGTGCATCGGGGGCGTCAACAGGCAGGGTCGCGGACGGGCTCAATAAATTTTTCATGGTGGTGTGGCGAATGGAACGCTTATTAACGGGTGATTACTGGGTTGCAGCCCCAATGCTACAGCGCTGCAAGGCCCCGGCTCGTCACCGGGCCGTACTGTCGGTCATTCAACCTCTTTTTTGCAAGGTCAAATGAGTTTGCGCTGTTTTATACGGGAAAACCCTATACTGAACCGACACCTGCAGGGCATTTCGCCCGCCGTGAAGGAGTTCATTTGATCGACAGAGGAGCAACACCACGACGCCCCCAGGCCCCAAAGCAGTCAAGCCTTGCACGGCTCAAGCGCCTGCTGGGCCCCCGTCCCGCGCCAGCCCCCGCATCCAGCCCCGGCACGGCGTCCAAAAGCTGGCTGGGTCGGCGCTCTTCACCGGAGCGGCTCAACCTGGCGCTTCAGGGCGGTGGCGCCCATGGGGCCTTCACCTGGGGGGTATTGGACGCGCTGCTCGAAGACCCGCGCATCCAGTTCGAGGGCCTGAGCGGCAGCAGTGCCGGCGCCATGAATGCCGTGGTTTTTGCAGACGGCTGGATGAAGGGCCAGCGTGAGGGCGCGCGCCAGGGCCTGGCCGACTTCTGGGGCGAGGTCGGAAAGCAGATGCCCTGGAGCATGATGACCCAGGGGCAGGGCGACGCCATCAGCCTGTCGCCGGCCAGCAAGATGCTGGCGAACTGGGCCGGGTATTTCTCGCCCTCGCAGCTCAACCCGCTGGACCTGAACCCCTTGCGCGACCTGCTCAACCGGCAGGTCGACTTCGAGCGCCTGCGTGCAGGCAGTCCGTTCAAGCTGTTCATTGGCGCCACACAGGTGAACACCGGCAAGCTGCGCGTGTTTCGGGAAAATGAACTCACGGCCGAGGTGCTGCTCGCCTCCGCCTGCCTGCCCAAGATCCATCACTCGGTGGAAATCGATGGCCAGCCGTATTGGGATGGCGGCTACTCGGCCAACCCGGCGGTGTTTCCGCTGTTCTACGACTGCGATTCACGCGATGTGTTGCTGGTCCTGCTGAGTCCGCTCGAGCGCGACGGCACGCCGCGCAGTGTGGAGGAGATCGAGGCGCGCATTGTGGAGCTGGCGTTCAACGCCACCTTCATGCGCGAGATGCGCATGTTCGCCCATGCGACGGAGTTTGCAAGCCCGACCTTCCTGACCATGGGACGGCTGGAGCGGCGATTGCAGAAGATGCGCTTTCACATGGTCGACTCCGCCGAGCTGGTGAGTCTGCAGCGCACCGAAACCAAACTGCTGGCACACGGCCCCTTTCTTGAACTGCTGCGGGACCAGGGGCGCGAGAGGGCCGGCACCTGGCTCTCGACGCACTACGAGGGCGTTGGGCGGCGGTCAACGGTGGACGTGAAGAAATGGTTCAGCTGAGAGTGGTTCAACTGAGCCGGCCCGCACCCGCACGCTCCGGCTAGCCGCCGCAGCCCCGGGCGGCTCGCGCAAGGCCCCGGTGCAAGGCTATCGGCAGAGCTTGTTATGTCGTGGAATCACTACAACTTTTTTCCCAGAATTCATGACATGGGATGAACGGAATTGACGATAGCGCCAGGGCAGCAGCCGCCGCAAACTCTTCAGACGTTTTGAGCACCATCTTCAGCGCAGCAGGTGATCGGACACGGGGCCAGCGAAGCCAGTGATTCGAAGAAGGCGGCGATGAAAACCGGTCATCCAGAGCGCCCTGTTTATCAACTCCTTATTCAAAAAAAATACGTTCATGACGCAACCCAACAACCACCTTTTCGATTTCCACCGTGCCAGCCTGAAGGCGACAGGCGATACGATCAGGTGGTCGCTGGAGGGCGCGAAACGTTTGCGCAGCCATCAGCTTGCCGCCATCACCGAGGCCCTGGCATCCCATGCACAGGTCACCGCCATGGTCAACGAGGCAAAGGACTTTGAAGAACTCGTCGCCGTATCGGGAAAGCTCGTAAACATCCAGTCCCGGACGATGATCAGCTACTGGAGCGGCCTCTACCAGATGGCCAGCGAGAGCCAGACCGAGGTTACAAGGCGCATGCAGACCCAGGCGGAACAGATTCGGGAAAACTCCCGGAAAATTCTTGGCGTCAGCACAGCTGGACAGGCGCCGATGCTGGCGGCACTGCAACCGTTGGTGGACGCGGCCTCATCGGTTTACGACTTGAGCGCGCGCGCCACGGAAGAGGCGACGAAGTTCGCCACAGGCACCTGGAAAACTGCCAGCGCGGGTACGACCAGGGGGACCGGCGTGAATGGGCATCAAAAGTCGACCTGAAGAAGCCGCCCGTTAAAAACATCGCCGGAGGTGCTGGAGGAGACAAATTTGCCAGGACAGCTTGTCGCTGTCGCCCAGCCATCCCCATCCAATGTTCTGTCACACCATGAGTTGCCGTCAATAACAGATTTTTCGCATTTCAATCGCCAGGTTCTTGCATGTCGTTAATTCAACCACGCAGCCGCGCTCCAGCTTACCCGGAGCGCAGGCTGTCCCAGGAGAAGCGAATGTTGTCCCATCATGAATTGGCAAAATTGTTTCTGATCAGCCGGGCACCAGAGCAGATCGCCCTGGGCGACCCGGATGTCGGTGCGTTGATCGAAAAAAATCTGGTGGGTCTGCCACGAAGACCCGATGGCGGGAGCAATTTGCAAATCACGGGCCTCGGCATTGCAGTGCTGCGCGCGCTGGACAGGCCGCAGCGCAGGCGTTCGAGCTACGCTCCATCTCACTAGCGTCTTCACATCCGGCGATCGCGATGTGACGTGACGCAGCGAGCGTTATTGAACCAGGCTGTTATCGATCGCGTAGCGCGTCAGCTCGGCATTGCTGTGCATATCGAGTTTTGCGCAGATGCGGGAACGGTAGGTGGTAATGGTACTGGCGCTCAGGTGCAAGCCGGCGGCGATGCGGGCAAGACTCTTGCCATCGACGATCTGCTTGAGGACTTCAAGTTCGCGGTCGGTCAGCGACTCATGGCCCTTTTTTCTGCGACCGCCGCGTGTGCTACCGACATTGGCGGCCAGCTGATCGATCAGTTCAGCGCTGAGGTACTTGCCGCCAGCGTGTGCCTTGCGCACCGCGGCGATCAGGCTGGCGGTGGGGCTGTCCTTGGTCAGGTAGCCGGCCGCACCGTGTTTGAGTGCCCGCATGGCGTAGAGATCCTCGGCATACATGCTCAGCATCAGTACGGCGAGCCCGGGATGCTCCGCGCGCAACATCTTCAGCAACTCCAGCCCATTGCGCCCCGGCAATGCGATGTCCACCAGCGCCACGTCAAACGCCTGTTTCTTCGCCAGGTTCAAGGCATCCTTCGCCGTCGGCGCCTCTCCCGTGACGTCGATGTCGGGCGCGGTGCCCAGCATCAAGCGCACCCCATTGCGCACAACGGCATGGTCATCCACCAGCAGGACCCGGATCCTGGGACCCGTCATTGCCGGTTCCCGGGCGGCCATGGCAGGCGCAGGGCAACCGTCGTACCCTGCGCAGGCATCGGGATCATCTTCAGTTCCGCGCCACAGTGGCGTGCCCGCTCATGCATGCCGGCGATACCCCAGGATTCACGCTGCCCCATGCGAACCAGGCCATTGCCGTTGTCCACTACTGCCACGGTCACCGCGCCATCCGCCTGTCGCACCTGGATGTCGACCCGCGAGGCCCCAGCGTGACGCACGACATTGGTCAACGCTTCCTGGACAATGCGAAACACCGCATTGCTGGATTTGGCATCGAGCTGGGCGAGAACCTCCGTTTCATCGATGTCCACCCGGCAAGTCAGCCCCGCCTGCTTTTCAATCTGGCCCGCATACCACTCGATCGCCGCCCAAACGCCCAACTGGTCGAGCACGCTGGGCCGCAGATCCGTGATGATCCGGCGCACGTTGGCCAGCGCGGTATCGGCCAGATCGGCGGCGTCGGCCAATTGCGGGTCTGATGGCAGGCCTCGCTGCACGCAGCGCTCCTGTGCAACCGACACGTAGGCCTTGATACCCGTCAGCAGGCCGCCCAGCTCGTCGTGGATCTCCCGGGCGATCCGCTTGCGCTCCTCTTCGCGAATATGCTCCTGATGGGCGGCCAGGCGACTGATGGCACGCGCTGCTTCCTCGCGCCGCATGATCTCGTGTTCGAGCGATTGCGCCTTGTGCTGCAGGCGCGCTATCGTGCGGTGAAAACGGTCCGGGTCGGCAAGCAGCGCCTGGTACTCCTCACACGGGCTGACATGCGAATGCGCCGAACATATTGCGTCGAATACCTGCGACGGCGCTTGCGCCCCAAAAGCATCGACCGGATAGGCGCATAGCAGCGAGAACGCATGCTGCGTGGCAAGCTGGTTCCAAAGCTCTTCCAGCCGCAGCGCCGCCTGCGGCTTGCCATCGGCGCACAACAGGGCCACCATCTCCCCGAAAGCGTGCAGCCGCAGCGTGCCACCCCGCGTGGTCTGAGAGATGATGTCGCCCAGAAGAGCCGTGAAGCGCCTTTCGTCGGGCCAGTCATTGACCATGAACTGCTCAAGCGTTTGCCGGGCGTCGAGCGAAATAAACCGCTCGCGCGTATCGACGCCGTCGCGCTGAAGCTGCCCCGCGAATGCCGCGCGATGCGCGGGCGTGGCGATCACTATGGCCGCGTCACCTGCGTCCAAGGCAGCGCTGACGTGGCCGGCCACCCTGGCAACCAGAAACGCCTCGTGCTCGTAAAACTGGACTTCATGAAAACACATGGCTCCCTCATCAATGGCCCGCTCCAACTGCGGCCTGTAATTTTTTTGACGCAACTGCAGGGAACTGGCCAGGTACCGGACCATAGCCACCATGGCTGCATCTGCAAGGTGTGAAAAAACGTACGCTCTGTTCTTGCGGTGGACGTTACAAAAAAAGCGCATCCATCTTAATGCCATCACAAAAATAGTTGCAAACCACTGGTCTTCCGCGCAACGCCCATGGTTGGCCAGCGCAGTCAGCGCCGCCGGCCAGACGCTGGCTCCGACGATGCGCTTCGGCCTGCCCGGGCGGGCAGGCACTACGCGCAACGCACGGACGCCGCGTCAGGAAATCCAGTAGCACCAGGCCATCGCCAGCGGATGCTCAGGCCCCGCGCCGCCAGGCGTCATAGCGCGCCCGGTTTTCTTCGTTGGGCGGGTACAGGCCGGGCAGCGGCGAACCCAGGCTCACCTGCTGCATGATCCACTCCTCAAGACGCTCATGCTCCACCGCGGCCTCCACAACCTCGTCGATCAGCGCAGCAGGAATCAGCACCGCGCCATCGGTATCAACAACGACCACATCATTGGGGAACACCGCGACACCGCCGCAGCCGATGGGCTCCTGCCAGTTGACGAATGTCAGTCCCGTAACCGACGCCGGCGCGGCCGTGCCCTGGCACCAGACGGGCAAGCCGGTGTCCAGCACGCCCCGCAGATCGCGCACCACGCCATCGGTGACCAGCGCGGCGACACCGCGCTTTTGCATGCGGGTGCAGAGAATGTCGCCGAAGATACCGGCATCGGTCACGCCCAGGGCGCCCACCACCGCGACAACGCCCTCGGGCATGGATTCGATGGCCGCGCGCGTCGAAATCGGGGCGCCCCATGAGGCCGGCGTGGCCAGGTCTTCACGGGCAGGCACAAACCGTAGCGTGAAGGCGCGCCCCACCTGGCGCGGCTGATCGGGGCGCAGGGGGCGCGTGCCGCGCATCCAGACATTGCGCAGGCCCTTTTTGAGCAGTACCGTGGCCAGGGTGGCGGTGGTGACGCGCTTGAGCGTTTCGATTACTTCTGGGTTCAGCGGGATGACCGGGGTCTGTGGCATTGGAAGCTCCATGGAGGTAGATGTAGCAATAGATGTAGCAATGATGCACCGGATTTCCGGCGCGCACGTCGCACAGGGTCACGCTCATGCCGTCACGCTCCTGCCATTACTTCCAGGCAGTCCCCTGACCACCCTGCCCTAGCGGAAAAACAGCAACCGGGTGATGAAAGTGTGGTCGGCTTCGGCAGCCATCAGGCCGACCAGCACCAGCACGGCCAGCGGCGGAACCAGGATGGCATAGACCAGCGCCAGCCGCTCCCAGGCCATGTGCATGAACACCGCCACGATGAGCCCGGCCTTGAGCAGCATGAAGACCAGGATCAGGCCCCAGCGCAGGTAGCCCTGGAAGTGGAAGTAATCCACCAGGTAGGACAGCGTGCTGAGCACGAAAAGCAGGCCCCAGACCTTGAGGTACAGGCCGATCGGATGTTGCTGGCCGGAGGAAGATGGCGATGAGGATGGCGATTGGGAGGAGGACATGGTCAACCTTTCAGCAGGGGCGGTCACCAGAGATAGAACAACGCAAAGATGAACACCCAGACCAGGTCGACGAAGTGCCAGTACAGCCCGGCGATCTCGACGATCTGGTAGTTGCCCGTCTGTTCGTAGCGGCCGCGCAGCAGGCGCGTGGCCACCACCAGCAGGTAGATGACGCCGGCCGTCACATGCAGGCCGTGAAAGCCGGTGATCATGAAGAAGGCCGAGCCGAACTGGGCCGCGCCCATCGGGTTGCCCCAGGGCCGTATGCCCTCCTCCAGTATCAGCTTGGACCACTCGAACGCCTGCATGGCGACGAAGGTCTCACCCAGCGTGGCAGTCACAATCATCAGCACGGCCGCGTTGATGCGGTCACGCCGGTAGGCGCAGTTCACCGCCATGGCCATGGTGCCGCTGCTGCTGATGAGCACGAAGGTCATGATGGCAATCAGCAGCAGCGGCACCTCGGCGCCGCCCACATGCAATGCGAATACCTGGCTCGCGTTGGGCCAGGGCACGGTGGTCGAGACGCGCACCGTCATGTAGCCCGTGAGGAAGCAGCTGAAGATGAAGGTGTCGCTGAGCAGAAAGATCCACATCATCGCCTTGCCCCACGAGACGTGGAAGGCCTCGCGGTCGGACGACCAGTCGGACACCAGCCCGCGCCAGCCGGCCACCGTACCGGCGCTGGCGGCGGCGGTGCTTGGGGGTGAAGCCATCGATATCGTGGTGTCCATGGAGCCTCCTGGGTTCATGCTGGCCGTCAGCCTGTGCCGCAGATCCAGCGCACGGCTTCCGGCGTCAGCCAGCCGAGCGTCGCAAACAGCACCACCCACACGGCCAGCAGGAAGTGCCAGTAGCGCGCGCACAGCGCAACGCGCCAGGCGAACGCCGGGCCGGCCGCGCGACGTGCACCGCGCACCGTCACCGCCCAGCCGGCCAGGCCCCCGATCACGTGGAGCCCGTGCATGGCCGTCAGCAGGTAGAAGAAGCTGGCCGCCGGGTTGCCGGCCGGCATCACCTGCGCGGCTTGCAGCACCTGCCAGGCCCAGAGTTGCACACCCAGAAAAGCCAGCGCGCAGGCCCCGCCGGCCCCGAGCAGCGTGCGCGCCGCGGCCGGGTGATCACCCCGCGCGGCGGTGGCGGCCCGCTGCAGGCACCCGCTGCCGGCGACCAGCAGCCCTGTACTGAGCCACAGTTGCCAGGGCATGGCAATAGGCGACCAGTCACCGCTGTCCATGCGCATCGCATAGGCCAGGGTGAACAGCGAGAACAAGGCGGTGGCAACACCCATGAATGCCCACAGGCCGGTACCGGTGCTGGCCGCGCGGCGGTCCGGCGGCCAGCCGCCGGGTGGATAGGCAGCAGCCGTGTTCATGCGATCGCTCCCTTGGCCCTGCCCGGGGCGGGGTGCGGCGTCGGTTCCTGGCCGCCAGCCTCGGGGGGTGCGTTTTGCGGAATGAAGTCCTGAGATGCCCCCGGCACACTGTAGGCATAGGCCCAGCGGTAGACCACCGGCAGCCGCGGCCCCCAGTTGCCGTGCACCGGCGGTGTCTGCGGCGTCTGCCATTCCAGCGAGGCGGCGCGCCAGGGGTTGGCGCTGGCCTGCCGGCCGCGGAAGGCGCTCCAGGCTAGGTTGAAGATGAACAGCAGCTGCGCCGCACCGACGATCAGCGCGGCCACGGTGATGAAGGTGTTCAGCGCATGCGCCGAGGCCGGGATGAACTGGTAGCCGTCAAAGTTGTAGTAGCGCCGCGGCATGCCCAGCACGCCCAGGTAGTGCATGGGGAAGTAGATGGCGTATGTGCCGAGGAAGGTAATCCAGAAATGCAGCTTGCCGATCCGGTCGTCCAGCATGCGGCCCGTGACTTTCGGGAACCAGTGGTAGATGCCGCCGAACACCACCAGCAGCGGCGCCACGCCCATCACCATGTGGAAGTGCGCCACCACGAAGTAGGTGCCCGACAGCGGGATGTCCACGCTCACATTGCCCAGGAACAGCCCCGTCAGTCCGCCGGCCAGAAAGGTCAGGATGAAGGCTAGCGTGAACAGCATGGGCACGGTCAGGTGAATGTCGCCGCGCCACAGCGTCAGCACCCAGTTGTAGACCTTGATGGCGGTGGGCACCGCGATGATCAGCGTGCTGGTGGCAAAGAAGAAGCCGAACCACGGGTTCATGCCGCTCACGAACATGTGGTGTGCCCACACGACGAAGCTCARSGCMCCGATGATGACGATSGCCCAGACCATCATGCGGTAGCCGAAGATGKYCTTGCGCGCRTGCRYGCTGATCAGGTCSGAMACGATGCCGAAGGCCGGCAGCGCCACGATGTAGACCTCGGGGTGGCCAAAGAACCAGAACAGGTGCTGGAACAGCAGCGGGCTGCCGCCCTTGTAGCCGGTCACCTGGCCCATCGACACCAGCGCCGGCATGAAGAAGCTGGTGCCCAGCGTCTTGTCGAGCAGCATCATCACGCCGCTGACGAACAGCGCCGGGAAGGCCAGCAGCGCGAGAATCGTCGCCACGAAAATGCCCCAGACCGCCAGCGGCATGCGCAGCAGCGTCATGCCCTCGCAGCGCGCCTGCAGCACCGTGGTCACGTAGTTCAGCCCGCCCATCGTAGTGGCGACGATGAAGATCACCAGCGACACCAGCATGAGGATGATGCCCCAGTCATGTCCTGGCGTGCCGGGCAGGATGGCCTGCGGCGGGTACAGCGTCCAGCCCGCGCCGGTGGGCCCGCCGGGCACAAAGAAGCTCGCGATCAGCACGAGCACCGAGAGCAGATAGACCCAGAAGCTCAGCATGTTCAGGTAGGGGAACACCATGTCGCGCGCGCCGATCATCAACGGGATCAGGTAGTTGCCGAAGCCGCCGAGGAACAGCGCGGTGAGCAGGTAGATCACCATGATCATCCCGTGCATGGTGACAAACTGGTAGTAGCGCTCGGCGTTGATGAACTCGAACTGCCCCGGGAAACCCAGCTGCAGCCGCATCAGATTGGACAGCACCACCCCCAGCAGCCCCACGGCGATGGCGACGCAGGCGTACTGCACGGCAATCACCTTGTGGTCCTGGCTCCAGACATACCGGGTCAAGAAGCTCTGCGGGTGATGCGAAGTGTCTTCAGCGTAGGCCATGGTGTTCCTCGTTCAATGGCGCAGCTTCACCGCTGCGCCTTCTGCCCAGGTGCGGGTACAGGTACGGGTGCGGGTGCGGCCGAAGCCGCGCCGCCCAGGGACTGGATGTAGGCCAGCAGCGCAGCCACCTCGTCGCTGCCCAGGTTCGCCGGCGGCATGATGGGCGGAAAACCCTTCACCACCTGCGCCTGGGGCTCGAGGATGGAGCGCCTCAGATAGTCCTCGTCGGCCCGTACGGTGGTGCCGTCGGCGAGTGTCCGGGTCGTGCCGTACAGTCCCTTCCAGGTCGGCCCGATCCGGGCGCTGCCGTCCACCGTATGGCACGCCGCACAGCCCCTGGATTGGGCCAGCGCCTGGCCCTGGGCGACCAGGCTGTCGGCACCGGTGGCCGGTGTTGCAGTGGCCGGGCGGCCGGCGCTCGCCATGGTCACCGCAAAGGTGGGCTGCGTCTTCAGCCAGGCCTGGAACGCGGCCTCGTCTTCCACCACCACCTGGCCGCGCATATTGGGATGACCGATGCCGCACAGCTGCGCGCACATGGCCTCGTAACGGCCGAGCACAGTGGGTGTGAACCAGAATGTGCTCATCTGGCCCGGCACGATGTTCATGCGCGCACGAAACGGCGGAACGAAGAAGTCGTGCAGCACGTCGTGTGAGCGCAGCAGCACCTTGACCGGTTTGTTCAGCGGCAGGTGGACCTCGGTGCCGGCGACGAGGAAGTCGTCCTGCCCGACCGGATCGCGCGCGTCGAGGCCGAACGGGTTGGCAGCGCTGACGAAGCGCGCATCGGTCGGGCCCAGCTTGCCGTCTGCGCCGGGAAAGCGGTAGTACCACTGCCATTGCTGGCCCAGTATCTCCAGCACGATGGCCTCGCGCGGCGCATTGATGTATTGGGCATAGACAAAAAGTCCGGGCGCCAGCAGCAACGCGATGCCGACCGTGGTGATCCCGATCAGCCAGCGCTCCAGCCTGCTGTTCTCGGGTTCATAGGATGCGCGGCTGCCTTCGCGATGCCGATAACGAAACAGCGTGTAGGCGACAAAAAAATTGATGACGACGAAAAAAAGGCCTGTGACGACCAGCGTGATGGTCAGCGTATCGTCCATCGACTGCCAGTTCGAGGCCAGCGGCGTCGCCGACCAGGGACTGACAAAGTGGAACAACACCGATCCGATGACGATGACAATGAGGACATAAGCAAAAACCATTCGCATCCTCTCGGTTCGGTGCCGGCCACCCCTTCAATGCCGATTGAACTTCCAGTACAAAAATGCAGCCGTCACCCCAAAAATCAGGTGGGTTATCGCGGTTGGTGCGCCACGCAATTCGGCGAACCAGGGAAAGAAGCGGGTCATGCCGTAAAAATTCAGCAGATACAGCGCCACGCCGAACACCGCGCCGGCCAGCAACACCATGCCCACTGTCGAATCCAGCCGGAACGGCACGATGATGGCAACGAGTACCAATCCAAACAGGACACCCAGCACATAGTGAGCCGCGAGGGCCACGGCCACCACCGTGACGCTGAAATCTGTCGATTGCAGGGTCTCAGGCCCCGTCACGATCGCAGAGATCATGTATGACACGACCCACGGGCTCTCGCCAGAAACCAGGGTCGACCAGAACAGCTCCAGCACCATCAGCACCGCCCCGGCCGCAAGGCCGGCGACCGCCGCCGCAGGCCAGTCCGGCTGGTGCTGCCTCTCGTAAGAATGCAGATGAAGGTCCATGGCCACCTCCGCCAGTTTGAGGGACTGCGCACGTGTCAGGTGACCCGCGCGCATCCCGGCTCCTCAGGGGAACACCGGGGTATCCGGGTCCTCGCCTTCCAGACGCGCTTCAGGGTGCGAAGCCTGCAGCAGGTTTTCGATTTCCTTGACCTGCAAACTCGCCACATCCACCATCAGCAGGATTTCGCCACGCTCGATGGCGGCCTCAAAACGCTTGAGCCGATGGCTCGGCACGGAAATGCCAATCAGGCTGGACGACCAGGCCCCAAACAGGGCACCGAGCACACCCAGTATGGCCACAACACCCCACTGCAACGAAGCAAATCCGAGGGGATAGTACATGGCCACCAGGATACCCGCCGCGATACCGATCACGCCACCGATCAGCAGGCCCAGTTCGGCCGCGTAAATCACGTCTGTCGTCTGAAAGACATTGGCGGGATGAAGACCCGCGAGGTTGGTGCCCTCCCGTCCAAAACAATGGATATGCTGCACCGGCACACGCGCCACCAGCAAGTCATTCACCGTTTGCCTGGCGCTGGCCACATCAGGTAGTAACCAATAGACTCGTCTGCTCATAAGCCCCCCCTTTTCATCACTCTGTGTGACTGTGGGATACAGATCAAAACGCAATCAATTTATACACCCGCGAACAGGTGAGTGCAAGCTGAGTGCAAGTTGCGTCGTCTCCCCCTCAAAGAACGGCCCCGCGAGCGGGTAAACCGCAACTGCTCAGCGTGACGCGGTGGTGGTGGTGGTGGTGGTGGTGGTGGTGGTGGTAGTGGTAGTGGTAGTGGTAGTGGTAGTGGTAGTGGTAGTGGTAGTGGTAGTGGTGGTGGTGGATTTGCTCACCTGCGAGACCTGTTGAGTCAAGCGTTGTTTGCCTGTCCAGCTTCTGGATGGCCGACTGAACTGACCTGAACTGACCTGACCTGACCTGGCCTGGCCTGCCTCAGCATCAACGCCGCATGCCGGCGTTGGCATGTCGGCGCTGCTGTTCGCTGGGCCCCCGTCGTCGAATTCGACAGCCCTCATGCCCACCGCTATAGTGAAATCACTGTTTACCTGAATTTAACAATTGAGCGCCTATGACACCTGAAATTCAACCTGCCGACCTGGGCTTTTTCTCCGCCCTCGCGAGTGCCGGCAGCCTGAGCGCCGCCGCACGGGAACTCGGCATCACCACGCCCGCCGTGAGCAAGCATCTGGCGCTGATGGAGTCGCGGGTAGGTGTGCCGCTGGTGAACCGGACGACGCGGCGCATGAGCCTGACACCGGAAGGCGAGCTGTACCTGGAGCATGCACGCCGCATTCTTGGGGAAATCAATGACATGGCGGAACTGCTCGGCGTGTCCAGGTCCACCCCGAAGGGCCTGCTCAGGGTCAATGCGACGCTCGGCTTCGGGCGCACGCACGTGGCACCGATCATCTCCAGATTTGTCCGCAAGTACCCGCAGGTCGAGGTGCAGTTGCAGCTGTCAGTCAACCCGCCGCCCCTGACGGACGACTCGTTCGATGTCTGTATCCGGTTCGGCGCGCCGCCGGACGCCCGCGTGATCGCCAGACACATCGCGCCGAACCGGCGGCTGCTGTGCGCGTCCCCCGCCTATCTGGCCAAGCACGGCACACCCAAGGTCCCGAACGACCTGACCCGGCACAACTGCATCGGCATCCGGCAGGGTGAAGAGGCTTATGGCGTGTGGCGCCTGGCAAGCGGCCGCGGCCGAAACGTGACCACCGAGGCCGTCAAGACCCGTGGCAACCTGACCACCAACGACGGCGAGATCGCCGTCAACTGGGCGCTCAACGGCCACGGCATCCTGATGCGTGCCGAATGGGACATCGAGCGCCACCTGAAATCCGGCAGCCTCGTGCAGGTGCTGCCTCATTACTACACGCCCGATGCCGACATCCACGCCGTCTATCCGCAGCGCCACCAGCTGACCGCGCGTGTCCGGGCGTTCGTCGACTTTGTGGCGCTGTCATTTACGAAACGCTCGGTGGCAAGCAAGCCTTAGACTCCGCTCGCTAACCATACTCGTAGCAGTAGCCGTAGCGGCTCAGCTGGCTCACCTCTGGATCCGGGACACACCGCTCACGCCGGCCAGGCAACCGGCAAGGCCTTTCGAGCACCCGTCGACATAAAACTCCCGTCATCAGGGTCCGCCCCACATAATGGGCGGCAACGTCTACAGGAATCAACCATGTTCCGAGGCTTATCGTTACGCAGGCTCCCCGGTGTCTTGTCCAATGTCGCGGCGGTCACGCTGGTGCTGGTCATCGCCTTGAGCGGACTGGCGCTGTGGTTCACCGACCCGATCCCGGTGCAAAACCTGCGGCTGGCGCAGTTTGACCAGTTCCAGCGCTGGCATCCGCGCCCTTATACGCCGATGGCCGTGCGTGTGGTGGACATCGATGAGACCAGTCTGAAAGCCTACGGCCAGTGGCCCTGGCCGCGGACCCGGCTGGCCGAGCTGGTACAGCGCCTGAATGAGGCTGGCACGGCAGCGATCGCGTTTGACGTGCTGCTGACCGAGCCGGATCGCACCTCACCGGCGGCCATGGCGCAACTCTGGAACAACCCGAAGGTCGGCCCCCTGCTACAGCGCCTGCCCGATCATGACGCGGTGCTGGGCAAAACGCTGGTCGGCCGGAACGTGGTGCTGGGCAGCAGCTTGTCCCGCAGCGGAGCCTCCAGCGCATCCGCGGCAACCACCTCCGACGCCCCCGCCGATGCGCCTTCCACACTGCCCTATCGCATCGTTGGCAGCGGCGCCAGCAACCCGGCGCAATGGCTTCATGGCTTTGACACCGTGCTCTGGCCGTTGCCGGTACTGCGGGGCAGCGCGGCCGGGCTGGGCGCGCTTAATTTTGCGGCTGATGCCGATGGCGTGGTGCGCCGGGTGCCCCTGTTGCTTCGCCTGGGTCAACAGATTGTGCCCACCTTGAGCGCCGAGGCCCTGCGCGTCGCCCAAGGTGAGCGCAACCTCTTGCTGCGCAGTAATGAGGCAGGCGTGCAGGACGTGCGCATCGGCGGCGTCACGGTGCCCACCAACGCGCAGGCTGAAATCTGGTTGCACTACACCGAAGATCAACCCGGCCGCTTCGTGTCGGCAGCGCACGTCCTGAACGGACAGGCCGACACCAAACTGCTGGATGGACACATCGTGCTGATCGGCAGTTCGGCTGCCGGGCTGATGGATTTGCGCTTCAACCCCATGGGCAAAATGATGCCGGGTGTGCAGGCCCATGCGCTGGCGCTGGAACAGCTGTTGTCGGGTCAATACCTGCAGCGCCCCGCCTGGGCCGGTGGCGTCGAGCTGCTGACGCTGGTGCTGGGCTCGCTGGTCGTCGGCCTGCTGGCGCTGGGGACCCCCGCCAGATGGGCAACCGCAGCGGCTGCAGGGGTGCTGGCGGCCTTGTTCGGTGGCGCCTGGTATGCGTTCGTGGCCGAACACCTGCTGCTCGACGCCATCAACCCAGGCCTGGTCATCCTGGTGAGTTTCGGGCTGGCCAGCGGCATGCACCATCTGGTCAGTGAACGTGAACAGCGCTGGGTACGCGAGGCTTTTTCACGCTATGTGTCGCCCAACAGGGTGGCCCATTTGGTGGCGCACCGCGAAAAATTGGAACTGGGAGGCCAGCGCCAGGTCTGCAGCTTCGTCTTCACCGACCTGGCGGGCTTCACCACCATGATGGAGGCCGGCGATCCGGCTCAGGCGGTAGCCCTGCTCAACGACTACCTGGATGCCATGCTGGGCATTGTCTTCAAGCACGAGGGCACGCTGGACCGCATCGTGGGCGACGCGGTGGCCGTGCTGTTTTCAGCCCCTGTGCAGCAGGCCGATCACCGCCAGCGCGCCCTCAACTGCGCGCTGGAGATGGACACCTTTGCCTCGGCCTATGCGACCCGGCTGCAGGCTCAAGGCATTCCCTGGGGACACACCCGCATCGGCTCCCACAGCGGCGAGGTGATTGTCGGCAATTTTGGCGGCAAGACCCTGTTTGACTACCGGGCGCTGGGCGACCCGATCAATACCGCAGCACGGCTGGAAACCGTCAACAAGCACCTGGGCACGCGCGTCTGCGTGTCGCATGCCATTCTAGAGGGCTGTGCAGATGTGCCGGTGCGGCGCGTCGGGCAACTGGTGCTCAAAGGCAAGAGCAAGCCGTTGTTGGTGTTTGAGCCGCTGGCCACCACCAATGCCGCCAACTGCGCCGCGCCCGCCGACTACGACGCGGCCATGCGCCTGCTGCAACCCGGCGAGATGCATCATCCGACACTCGCCTGTGAATATTTTGAAGCCCTGGCCGAGCGCCACCCTCATGACCCGCTGGTGGCCCTGCACCTGCGCAGGTTGCGCGAGGGTGCTGCAGACGACCTTATCGTGATGGCCGAGAAATGAGCGCCCCCGTCACCGTCACCGTCAGCGCACGGTTATCTCTGCGCGGCGGTTACGCGGCTCATCGGTATTTTTGGGCGTAGCCACCAAAAGGCTGCGTGCGCCGTTTGACTCCACCACGATCGCCATATTTTTCAGGCCGAGCTGCTGCATTTGCCGGGCAATGGCATTCGCGCGCCTGAGCCCCAGGACTTCGTTCGATTCGGTCGTACCCAAGGTGTCGGTGTGGCCGACCACCGTGATGTCCAGCGCTTTGCGGGCCTTGGCGAGTTCCTTGATGCGCGGCATCACGGCCTTCGACGCTGCCGTCAACTCGGTGCTGCCGCGCTGAAAGTAGAGCGTGAACGATTCGGGCAGCGGTGGGCGGGCGGCCATGGCGGCACCGAAATCACGCTCCACCTGCGCCTTGTTGACATCGAAAGGCGGCGCGCTGCCGTCCAGCAATGCGCCCTGTTGGGCCTGGGCCAGAACCTGCTCGCCCCGGTCGCCTTGCACCACTACGCGGCCCACGCTGTTGTCCGGGCTGGGCAGCAGCACGACATAGGAGCCGGTGCGCCTGGGCGCAACCGCCAGGCGGGCCCTGATCTGATCCATGGTCTCAACCACAGTCTCATCCTGCGGGCACAGCTCGGCCGGGTCGATGCCGGAGCGGTCCTGCCCCGCATCCTGGGCGCCGGGCACATCGGCGCGCTTGACGTTGAGCGCCGTCACCAGCTGCCCCATGCCCGCCAGCGTGCGCGCCTGCGCAATGATCTGGTCGTAGCTGGCGTTGACGTAGGAGCGGTTGGCCTGGAAGTATTCGTTCTGGC